>JAVBYP010000034.1 GCA_030823965.1 Sideroxydans sp. | reverse complement strand
CAAGCTGCCTGTGCATTGGCGCAGATGGATCGTTTACCGGAATTCATCGAGGCACGTAAGCGCAACTTCGCTTTCTTGAAGGAGCGTTTGAAATCATGTGAAGAATTCTTGGTTTTGCCAGAGGCGACTGCGGGCAGTGAACCTTCTTGGTTCGGTTTTCCTATCACCGTGCGTGAAGCGGCAGGTGTGGATCGTGTCGAACTATTGAAATATCTAGATCAATACAAGATCGGCACGCGCTTGCTGTTCGCGGGAAACCTCACACGCCAGCCGTATTTCGAAGGTCGCATCTATCGCATCAGCGGCGAATTGGCCAACACCGACAACATCATGAACAACACCCTCTGGATCGGTGTGTATCCTGGCCTGACTGAAGAGATGTTGAGCTTTGTGGTCGAGAAGATCGAAGCATTCTTTGGCGTGAATTTCTAGAGAACACGAATACAGGAAACAGCCTTGAAAGCTTCTGACGCGCTCGCGAAATTTCTAATCGCCCATAAAGTACAGACTTGTTTTGAGTTGGTGGGGGGGATGATCACCCACATGCTCGACAGCCTTGCTGAATCAGGTAAGTTCAACATCGTTTCGATGCATCATGAACAGTCTGCTGCCTTTGCAGCAGAGGGTGTGGCTAGGCATACTAAAGGCAAAACAATCGCAGTAGCGATGGGGACGAGTGGTCCGGGCGCAACTAATCTGATCACAGGTATAGGAGACTGCTGGTTCGATTCTGTGCCATGTCTTTTCATCACAGGGCAGGTCAACACTCGCGAATTGAAGGGTGAGCTAGCCATTCGTCAGCAAGGATTCCAAGAGCTAGATATCGTTGAGGTCGCACGCTCCCTGACTAAGTACGCAGCTCGTGTAGATCGACCAGAAGACCTGTTGAGGCAACTGCACAATGCGATATCCACAGCACTGAGTGGTAGGCAAGGCCCAGTACTCTTAGACATTCCAAATGATGTTCAGCGCGCAGATATCCCGGATAGTTTGGTCGAAGAATGGTTGAAACTCCCACTCAATATCAGTTCTGGCCCCCAGATATCCGCAAATGAATTGGAGCAGCTGACAGCACTTTGCAAAGAGGCGCAACGCCCCTTGATCTGTGTTGGTGGTGGGGCACGTTGGGCAGATTCCATGGATGCGTGGCTGTTCGCTGCTGACAGCCTAGGTATTCCCTATGTGTCCACACTCATGGGGCACGAACGTGTTGTGGCTCGTAGCCATTACTTCAACATGATTGGTAGTTATGGCAATCGAGAAGCAAATTGGGCAGTACAGAATTGTGACCTCTTGATCGTTGTTGGGGCGCGACTTGACGTGCGACAAACTGGTGCAGATATTGATGATTTCGCGCGCCGAGCTAGGGTTGTTCAAGTGGATATTGATGCGGCGCAGTTGGGTAATCGTGTTAAGGCTGATCTGAATATTTGTGCTACTGCAGAAAGCTTCTTCAGTGCCTTTCCTATTCGAGTGGGGATGTTTGTGAAACTCAATGCCAGTTGGGTGCCTGAACTTTCAACGCAAAGAGAAAAAGCGCAAGCCAATGAATATGCGGACTGGGCAATCAGTCCGAGCGAGCTCTTCAAGCAATTGAATCAGCTCTTGGCAAAACAGTCTGTCGATTATGTTTGCGACGTAGGGAACCATCAGATGTGGGCAGCACAAAGCCTGCGACTATCGCCTAACCATGCAGTGCATTACAGCGGCGGAATGGGGGCGATGGGCTTTGCGTTACCAACGGCTTTAGGTGTCGGCATCGAATCGAAGAAAAAGGTCGTAGTGATCACGGGTGACGGAAGCATGCAGATCAACATTCAGGAGTTGGATACGCTGAACCGTTTGGATCTGGATATGGCCGTGATTGTGATGAACAACTCGGTTCTGGGTATGGTCAAGAATTTCCAAGATATGTATTTTGATGGTCGTGATCAATCAACCAAGAAGGGATATAGCAGCCCGTCTTTTGTTGATATTGCAAAGGCCTACGGCATCGCTGCATATAAGATTTCCAGTGCTGATGACATGAAGAATATTCTGCCAAAGGTCGCACAACATAAGGGACCATTGCTGATCGAGGTCGTCATGGACGGAGCGACCGAATGTCGTCCGCGCCTAGCGTTTGGCTCGAAACTGGATGAGCAGTTCCCCCAGTTGAGTGATTAGGGGCTCTCTATGAGGATAGCCATCCTAGGTGCGACCAGTCAGATAGCCAGAGACCTGATCGTCTCGTTTTCTAAGATGACGGACGACAACCTGTGCCTATTTGCGCGCCGACCGGATGAGGTGACGAGATGGTTGGTGTCCACAGGATTGGCAGGACGCTATCCGACAGATGACTTTTCCGGATTCCCCAAGCAAGCATTCGATGCAGTCATCAACTTCGTCGGCGTCGGCAATCCAGCGCAAGCGCTGGCAATGGGCAATACGATCTTTGAGGTGACACTGCGCTTCGACGAAATGGTATTGGAATACCTTCAGGCGCACCCTACATGTCGTTACTTGTTCTTGAGTAGTGGTGCCGCTTATGGCTCAAGTTTCAGCGAGCCTGCAAAACGCGATACACCCGCTATCGTGCCTATAAACAAGCTCGAACCGCACGAATGGTATGGTGTGGCCAAGCTGCATGCGGAATGCAGACATCGTTCTCATCCAGAGCTATCCATCATCGATATTCGCGTCTTCAACTATTTCAGCCACACACAAGATATCGAAGCACGTTTTTTGATCACAGATATTCTTCGCGCGATTCGCGATAAGACCGTGTTGAAGACTTCATCGGATTACATCGT
>JAVBYP010000143.1 GCA_030823965.1 Sideroxydans sp. | reverse complement strand
ACTGTTTGCTCTCGTTGCGCTGAACGTACAGGCGGAATCGTTTGAGGCAAAAGTCTTGGCGGTGATGGATGGCGACACCGTGTTTGTTCAGAGTGGTCCATTCAAAGCAAAGCTCAGGCTGGTGAATATCGATGCGCCTGAGAAAGACCAGCCTTACGGCAAACAATCGCAAGAATCGTTGCAGTCCCTCGTCGGCGGGAAAATCATCCATGTCGAAAGCAAAGCGGTGGATAAGTTCGGGCGCACCATCGCGGTCATCAGCGTCGGTGAGATCAACGTGAACGAAGAGCAAGTTCGGCGCGGCATGGCGTGGGCGTATTCTCGTTCACGTGAAGGTAGAGCCTACGCCAGATTGCAGAGCGAAGCGCAGCTGGCCAAGCGTGGGTTGTGGCAGCAAGCGAATCCGCAGCAGCCATCGCAGTGGCGCAAGCTGCATCCATCCGAGCCGGCCACGCGCATACAGCCGCAGCAAAAAAAGGCGCAGCCACAAATTCAAAAACCGGAGAAGTTCAGCAACTTGGCCTGCGGCAAGAAGAACTACTGCTCACAGATGGTCACCTGTGACGAGGCGCATTTCTATCTGACGGTGTGTGGTGTCCAACGCTTGGATACCAACAAGGACGGCATCCCGTGCGAGAGCTTGTGCGGCGTGTTGGAGTGACGGGGCAGATTTAAAAACGGTGACGATAGCCAAAGGCGAGGAAGTCCTCACCATTCGCGCCGTAGTCGTTCAGCAGGTTGTAGATGCTGCAGCGATGATGAAACCGCACGAACACTTCTTCCGAACTCATCGAAGGAAGCGAGAATCCCAACTCGATGAGTAACAGATTCAAGGTGCGGCTGCCTTTGCCAGTTGGTCCGCGCTCCAATGGATTGACGGAGGTGGTGTACGAGATACCGAGAGGTGCTAAGCGCAGGCTTGTGCGCAAGGTCTCATTCCAAGGGAAGCCATCCCATCGTGCAACGGGCGCGATACCGATCTCTTGCAAAGTCGCCACGCCAGATTGATGCCCGATCATTCCGTCTAGTTCGAATGATAAAGGCCATGTCTCAGCGCGCCAGAAGGTCTTGCTGGCAGTGACTGCGACCATATAGTGTTTTGCGAACCTGGCATCCCCCTCCAATATCCAAGCGGGTGCCGTATCGTAATGTTGGCCTGCGTAACCGCCGATACTCCAGTCGAATGTTTCGCAATAAGCGGGCGTGGAAGCCGCGAGGTATGCGGTGAGCAGAGAAAGTGTAGCTAAGTGTGTTTTGGCGTGCATGATGGTCCCCCATGCGTTAAGCCAATTCTAGTCCGGGTTCTGGGTCGAATGGAAGTGGTGTGATGAATTTAAGGTCAAATCTCTTCCCAATGCAAACCACCCACATCGCAACGCAGCGTGCGTGCAGTGCCGCTATCCCAGTCGCCTAGCACCCATCGTTCACAGTCGTGTCCATCTACTTGATGTGTGTGTTTGGCGGGGCGATGGGTGTGTCCGTGGATGAGGCGAGGGTAGTGGTGTTGGCGCAGTAGGTCGTTCACTGATTCGGTGTTCACATCCATGATGTCCATGGCTTTGACGCGTTTCGACTGCTCGCTTTGTGCGCGCAGTTGTTCGATCTGCGCTTTACGTTGTGCGAGGGGTTGCGCGAGGAAGTCGGCGCGCCATGTGTCGCTGCGCACCATGGTGCGGAACTGTTGGTAACTTGCGTCGTCGGTGCATAGGGCATCACCGTGGGTGAGCAGGGTGGGCGTGCCGTAGAGGTCGAGTAGTGTCGGGTCCGCCAGCAGCGTCGCACCACATGCGGTGGCGAGTTGTGCGTCCATCAAGAAGTCGCGGTTGCCATGCATGATGAAGATGCGCGTGCCGTTCTCGCTCAACGCCTTCAATGCAGAGCAGATGGATAGGTGGAAGGTGTCGTTCAGGTCATCATCGCCCGCCCAATATTCGAACAGGTCGCCCAAGATGTACAGCGCTTCTGCCTTAGACGCGGTGTCCGCGACGAAAAGGTAGAACAGCTCGGTGCTGAGCGGATGTTCGTTGCTCAGGTGTAGGTCGGAGATGAATAAGGTGTGGGGCATGAAAGTAAAACGGCGCCGAAGCGCCGTTTGTTATTTTGCTACGACTTCAGCCTTGATGATGATGACGTCTTCTTTAGGGACGTCTTGGTGGAAGCCGCTACTGCCCGTCTTCACTTTGGCGATGGCATCGACCACCTCCGTGCCCTCGACTACTTTGCCGAATACGCAGTAGCCCCAGCCGTCTTGTCCTGGATAGTCAAGGAAGCTGTTGTTCTTGGTGTTGATGAAGAACTGCGCGGTCGCAGAGTGCGGGTCGCCAGTGCGTGCCATGGCGAGGGTGTATTTGTCGTTCTTCAGGCCGTTCGCCGCTTCGTTCTTGATTGGTGCATTCACTGCCTTTTGTTTCATGCCGGGCTCGAAACCGCCGCCTTGGATCATGAAGTTGGGGATGACGCGGTGGAACACGACGTTGCTGTAGAAGCCAGCGTTCACGTAGTCGAGGAAGTTCTGAGTGGAGATCGGCGCTTTTTCAGCGTCGAGTTGAATAGTGATGATGCCGTGGTTGGTGTGGAGCTTGACCATCTTGGTTTTTCCTTGAGTTGTAGAAGCGGCGTGAACTGGCAACGCAAATAGCGCGGCCAACAGAATTGCGGTGATTACACGGATGATTTTCATTTATGCAGAGCCTTCGTAAATGATCTTCCAGCGCCCATCCTGTTTCATCCAGTACTGACGCTTGAGCATACGGTTGGACAGATTGTTGCTCGAATAGTCCTGTTCGAAATTGACT
>JAVBYP010000071.1 GCA_030823965.1 Sideroxydans sp. | reverse complement strand
CTCACGCCTATCCAACTTTCTGCAGAACGGCTACAACACAAACTGTCTGCCAAGCTTGACGAGAAGGACGCACAACTGTTGGAACGCGCGACACAGACCATCGTCAGCCAAGTCGCGGCGATGAAAAATATGGTGACCGATTTTGCCGATTACGCGCGCGCGCCCGCACCAAAATTAGTCAACTTGGACATCCATCAACTCATCAATGAGGTGATGGGCTTGTATGAGGCGAACAGCAGCCCCATCACACTAAGGCTGGAAGCAAGTCGCACGTGGGTGGATGGGGATGCGACTCGTTTGAGGCAGGTCGTGCATAACCTGTTACAGAACGCACACGATGCACTGCAACAGACGGCCCAGCGGCAGATCGTCCTATCCACGACCAACACCCCAGAAGGCATGCTCAAACTTAGCATCGCCGATAATGGCAGTGGATTCCCGGAACATCTACTGGCAAGAGCGTTCGAGCCCTATATGACGACCAAGCCGAAAGGGACGGGTTTAGGTCTGCCCATCGTAAAAAAGATCGTGGAAGAACACGGCGGTAGGATTTCCATAGATAACCAAGCGCAAGGGGGTACCTGCGTCAGCATCCTGCTCCCCTTACTTGCCGTAGAGATCGAGGAGGTAGCATGACAACAAAGAACATATTGGTGGTTGATGACGAGGGCGGGATCCGCGAATTGTTATCTGAGATCCTGTATGACGAAGGATATGGCGTCCACCTTGCAGAGAATGCGGCGCAAGCCCGTGTCATGCTAGCGCAACATTCGCCAGATATCGTCTTGCTGGATATCTGGATGCCAGACACGGACGGCCTGACGTTGCTGAAAGAATGGGTGGCGCAAGACAAGCTCACTATGCCCGTCATCATGATGTCAGGGCACGGCACGATCGAGACGGCGCTTGAAGCGACACGTATCGGTGCGGTGGATTTCTTGGAGAAGCCTATCGCGCTGAAAAAGTTGTTAGCCACTGTAGCGCAGGTATTGCAACAGAGTGCAGTTGCGCATCCTAGTCGGCCGACCCCTCAGTCAGATACTCCTGCTGATAATGGCAAGATGAAACTTGAACTGGATCTCGAGATGCCCTTCCGAGAAGCGAGAGAGCGCTTCGACTTCTTGTATCTGAGCCACCATATCAGCCAGTCGGCAGGCAATATCGCGGATGTGGCAGACAAGATCGGTATCGAACGTACCCACCTATATCGCAAACTCAAGCAACTGGGTATAAAACCCCCAAAAAGGGCGGGTGAGGATAAATTGTAAGGTTCCATACTAAAGCCTAGGGGTATGCTCAGGTTGCCCAAACCCCCGCCGTTGAGGCATAATCGTCGGCCTTAAATGCAATAAACCTGTGCTCAATTCAGTAAGTTTCTTCGGAGGAGATTGGAAATGTCAGCAGCGCGCAACGTAAACCCACCCAAATTTAACGACATCACCGGCGCGATTCGCATGCTGGCAGTGGACGCAGTTCAAAAAGCAAATTCCGGTCATCCGGGCGCGCCTATGGGCATGGCAGAGATCGCTGACGTGGTATGGCGTGGTCATATGCGCCACAACCCAACCAATCCAAAGTGGGCTGATCGCGATCGTTTCGTACAATCGAACGGCCACGGCTCGATGTTGATCTACTCCTTGCTGCACCTCACAGGTTACGACTTGCCGATGGACGAGCTGAAGCGCTTCCGTCAGATGCACTCCAAGACACCTGGCCATCCAGAGTTCGGCTACACCGTTGGCGTAGAGACAACGACTGGCCCATTGGGTCAAGGTATCACCAACGCAGTCGGTTTCGCGATGTCGGAAAAGTTGTTGGCCGCTGAATTCAACAAACCTGGCCACGAGATCGTCAACCACCACACCTATGTATTCATGGGTGACGGTTGCATGATGGAAGGTATCTCCCACGAAGCTTGCGCATTGGCGGGCACCTGGGGTCTGGGCAAGCTGATCGCATTCTGGGATGACAATCAGATCTCTATCGACGGCCATACACCAGGCTGGTTCACTGACGACACAGCGAAGCGTTTCGAAGCGTACGGTTGGCACGTCATCGCCAATGTACAAGGCCATGACCAAGCAGCTATCGAAGCGGCTGTGCAAGCTGCCAAGGCAGTGACCGACAAGCCATCTTTGATCTGCTGCAAGACGATCATCGGTGCAGGTTCTCCTAACAAGCAAGACAGCCACGACGTTCACGGCGCAGCACTAGGCGATGCAGAAGTCGCAGCGACTCGCGCACACATCGGCTGGAACTACCCACCGTTCGAGATCCCAAAGCATGTGTACGAAGCTTGGGACGCAAAAGCGAAGGGCGCAGCACTTGAGGGCGAGTGGAATAAGAAGTTCGCTGCTTACCGCGCTGCATTCCCGAAAGAGGCTGCCGAATTCGAGCGCCGCATGAAGGGTGACCTGCCAGCAAATTGGGCTGACCACGCTGCCAAAGCGATCGCTGACATCAACGCCAAGGCCGAAACTATCGCGACGCGTAAAGCATCGCAAAATGCGATCAATGCCTTGCAACCTGCATTGCCAGAGTTCTTGGGCGGATCCGCTGACTTGACGGGCTCCAACCTGACTAATTGGGTGGGTGCTAAGCACGTGTCTGGTAAGTCCACAGGTAACTACATTAGCTACGGCGTACGTGAGTTCGGTATGTCGCACATCATGAACGGTATGGCGTTGCACGGTGGTCTGTTGCCATTCGGCGGTACCTTCCTGATGTTCTCCGAGTACGCACGCAACGCTTTGCGCATGTCCGCTCTGATGAAACAACGCGTGATCTACGTGTTCACGCATGACTCCATCGGTCTGGGCGAAGATGGCCCTACGCACCAACCCGTCGAGCAAACCGCGACATTGCGTTACATCCCTAACATGGAAACTTGGCGTCCTTGCGACACCGTTGAATCCGCTGTATCTTGGGTCGCTGCAGTCGAGCGTAAGGATGGCCCTTCCAGCTTGATCTTCAGCCGTCAGAACCTGCAATTCCAAAAACGTGATGCAGCGCAGATCGCAAACATCCGTAAGGGTGGTTATGTATTGTCTGAAGCGGCAGGCGGTAAGGCTCAAGCGATCATCATCGCAACCGGTTCCGAAGTGGACTTGGCAATGAAGGCACAAGCGACCTTAGCGGCCGAAGGCATCAACGTACGTGTGGTCTCCATGCCTTGCACCAACGTATTCGACGCACAAGATCAAGCTTACAAAGACAGCGTCCTGACAAAGGGTGTGAAGCGCGTTGCAGTCGAAGCAGGCGTGACCAGCGGTTGGTACAAATACGTTGGTTTGGATGGCGCAGTCATCGGCATGGATTGCTTCGGTGAATCCGCTCCGGCACCAGAATTGTTCAAGCATTTCGGTTTCACGGTGGAGAATGTCGTGAAGACCGTGAAGAGCGTGCTGTAAAGATTTTTAATTACTAAAACGGGAGAGAAAACAATGGCTATCAAAGTTGGTATCAATGGTTTCGGTCGTATCGGTCGTATGGTGTTCCGTGCAGCAGCTAAAGATTTTCCAGAGATCGAAGTCGTTGCGATCAACGACTTGCTCGAGCCGGACTACTTGGCATACATGCTGAAGTACGACTCCGTACATGGTCGCTTCAATGGCGACGTGAAGGTCGACGGTAGCAATCTGGTTGTGAATGGCAAGAAGATCCGCCTGACAGCAGAGCGCGATCCGGCGAATCTGAAGTGGAACGAAGCTGGTGCAGACATCGTCATTGAATGTACTGGCTTCTTCTTGACCCAAGAGACTTGCGAAGCTCACATCAAGGCAGGCGCTAAAAAAGTAGTGATGTCCGCTCCTTGCAAAGACACATCGCCGATGTTCGTCTATGGTGTGAACCACGAGAATTACAAGGGCGAGAACATCGTTTCTGCAGCTTCTTGCACAACCAACGGTTTGGCACCAGTCGCTAAAGTGTTGAACGACGTGTTCGGCATCAAGCGTGGTCTGATGACGACTGTGCACGCTGCGACAGCGACACAAAAGACGGTTGACGGCCCATCCAACAAAGATTGGCGCGGCGGTCGCGGTATCTTGGAAAACATCATCCCTTCATCTACTGGCGCAGCTAAGGCCGTTGGCGTGGTGATCCCAGAACTGAACAAGAAGCTGACAGGTATGGCGTTCCGCGTACCCACTTCTGACGTTTCTGTCGTTGACTTGACAGTTGAGTTGAACAAGCCAGCGACATACGACGAGATCTGTAAGGCGATGAAGGCAGCGTCTGAAAGCGGTCCATTGAAAGGCGTGCTAGGTTATACCGATGAGAAAGTGGTTTCCACTGACTTCCGTGGTTGCCCACAACCTTCCGTGTTCGATGCAGAAGCAGGCATCGCGCTGGATCCGACCTTTGTCAAAGTGGTCGCTTGGTATGACAACGAGTATGGCTATACCTGCAACTTGATGCGTTTGGTCCGTCACGTCGCTAAGTAATTCGCCTGGTTCAGGGCTGGCAATGCCAGCCCTTTTCACTTAGTTCAAAGGAAAAATCATGTCTGTTATCAAAATGACCGATCTGGATCTGAAGGGCAAACGCGTCCTCATCCGCTCTGATCTGAATGTGCCCGTCAAAGACGGCAAAGTTACATCTGATGCACGTATCACCGCTTCTATGGCGACTATCAATGCTGCGCTGAAAGCTGGCGCAAAAGTGATGGTGACTTCCCACTTGGGGCGTCCAGAAGAAGGCGTCTACTCCGAAGAGAACTCTCTCAAGCCAGTGGCTGACACGATCGCCAACAAGTTGGGCAAGCCCGTACGTCTGATCAAAGATTGGGTAGATGGAGGTTTCCAAGTCGCTGAAGGCGAATTGGTTCTGCTAGAGAACTGCCGCTTCAACAAAGGCGAGAAGAAGAGCACCGACGAATTAGCGAAGAAATACGCCGCACTGTGCGATGTGTTCGTGATGGACGCATTCGGTACAGCTCACCGTGCCGAAGCATCGACACACGGCGTAGCGAAGTTCGCTCCCGTTGCTGCCGCAGGTATCTTGTTGACTGAAGAATTGGAAGCGCTGACCAAGGCATTGTTGAGCCCAGCACGTCCTATGGTGGCTATCGTAGGTGGCTCCAAGGTCTCTACCAAACTGACCGTGTTGGAATCCCTGTCTGAGAAATGCGAACAGTTAGTGGTGGGTGGTGGTATCGCTAACACCTTCTTGAAGGCGACTGGTCACCCAGTTGGAAAATCTCTGTGCGAGAACGATCTGGTGCCGACCGCGCAAGCGTTGATCGCCAAGATGACTGCTCGTGGTGCTTCCATCCCCATCGCAACTGACGTTGTCGTTGGTAAAGCTGCGCCCTTCGTTCCTGGCAACGAGAACACCCCAGCGATCTTGAAAGACGCGAAGGATGTCGCAGAAGACGAAATGATCTTCGACATCGGTCCTAAGTCTGCACAAGAGTTGGCTGACATCATCATGAAGGCAGGCACCGTAGTTTGGAACGGCCCAGTCGGTGTGTTCGAGTTCGACCAATTCGGCGAAGGTACAAAAACAATTGCAATGGCGATCGCCAATACCAAGGCATTCACCTTGGCAGGCGGCGGCGACACTATCGCTGCGATCCAGAAGTACGACATCTACGACAAGGTGTCTTACATCTCCACCGCTGGCGGTGCATTCCTTGAATTCCTCGAAGGCAAGACATTGCCTGCCGTGGCGATCCTGGAAGAGCGCGCAAAGTCTTAATTAACTAGGAATCACATGCTGCGTAGAACAAAAATAGTTGCAACGCTGGGCCCTGCATCCAGCGATCAAAAAGTCCTTGAGGCAATGATCCGCGCCGGAGTCGATCTGGTGCGGATGAATTTTTCTCATGGTTCGGCTCAAGATCATATGAAGCGTGCGGACACAGTACGTGCGGCGGCGGCGGCAGTAGGCCGTACCGTCGGTATCTTGGCTGATCTGCAAGGACCAAAGATTCGTGTGCGCAAGTTCCAGAATGACAAGATCGTTCTGAATAAGGGAGATGCCTTCATCCTAGATGCTTCGTTGGATGGATTGGGTAACCAAGAGCGCGTAGGTTTGGATTACAAAGAACTCCCAAATGATGTGGAAGTAGGTACCGTGTTGTTGTTGAACGACGGCTTACTGGAATTCCACGTCACGGGTGTCAAAGGTCCGGAAGTACATTGCGTCGTCGTACGTGGCGGTGTGTTGTCCAACAACAAAGGTATCAATCGCAAGGGCGGTGGATTGACAGCGCCTGCCCTAACCGACAAAGACAAAGAAGACATCAAGACTGCTGCACTGATCAAGGCGGACTATCTGGCCGTGTCATTCCCACGTTGTGCGGATGACATGAAGCTGGCTCGTACATTGATGCATGCGGCTGGCGGTAAAGCGATGTTGTTGGCCAAGATCGAGCGCGCAGAAGCGATCCCTGTTCTGGCCGACATCATCGATGCCTCCGATGCCATCATGGTTGCACGTGGCGATCTGAGCGTCGAAGTCGGGGATGCAGCAGTTCCTGGCCTGCAAAAGAAGATGATCAAGATGGCACGTGAGCGTAACAAGCTCGCCATCACCGCGACTCAAATGATGGAGTCTATGATCACCGCACCGATCCCGACACGTGCTGAAGTATCTGACGTGGCGAACGCTGTATTGGATGGTACTGATGCCGTGATGTTGTCAGCAGAGACGGCGGTTGGCGACTATCCAGTCGAGACCATCGAAGCCATGGCGCGTATCTGTATCAGTGCAGAGCGTGAAGCAGAACACCATGCGGTCGATCGTCGTACCGTATCGCAGAAATTCACGCGTATCGATCAATCGATCGCGATGTCTGCTTTGTACGCTGCGTCACACTTCAAAGTGAAAGCAATCGTGGCCTTGACTCAATCGGGTTCCACACCATTGTGGATGTCTCGTATGAGCGCAGGGGTGCCTATCTTCGCCTTGACGCCTGTACAAGAGACCTTGACCAAGGTCACTTTGTTCAGCGGTGTGCACCCCGTGGTGTTCCATTCCGCAGCCAAAGACCAATCCCAAGAGATGCTCAATGCAGAGCAGACCTTGATGGATAAAGGCTGGGTACAAGATGGCGACATGATCGTGATCACAGTCGGTGAAGCCGTCGGTAAAGCCGGTCATACCAACACGATGAAGATCGTGCGTGTGGGCGATCACCGTAAGAGCTAAGTGGTTGAGCGATACACAGATAGAAACTAAACTGCATCACTGAATCGATTCGTAATTAATTTTAATCAGGAGGAAATATGGCACTCGTATCCCTGCGTCAACTTCTCGATCACGCTGCTGAAAATGGCTATGGTTTGCCAGCGTTCAACGTGAATAACTTGGAACAAGTCAAAGCGATCATGGAAGCGGCTGATCAAACTAACAGCCCAGTGATCATGCAAGGTTCCGCTGGCGCGCGTAAGTACGCTGGTGAGCCATTCTTGCGTCACCTTATCGAAGCGGCTGTCGAGATGTACCCACACATCCCCGTCGTCATGCACCAAGACCACGGCGCATCCGAAGGCGTTTGTATCAACGCGATCCGCTCTGGTTTCTCCAGTGTGATGATGGACGGTTCTTTGATGACTGACGGCAAGACACCTTCTTCGTTCGAGTACAACGTCAACGTGTCGCGTAACGTCGTGAACATGTCCCACGCAGTCGGTGTTTCCGTCGAAGGCGAATTGGGCTGTTTGGGTTCTTTGGAGTCTGGCCACGGTGAGAAGGAAGACGGCCACGGTGCTGAAGGCGTTCTGAGCCACGACCAACTGTTGACCGACCCAGATGAAGCTGCTGAGTTCGTCAAGCTGACACAAGTCGATGCATTGGCCATCGCGATCGGTACTTCCCACGGCGCGTACAAGTTCACCAAACCGCCCACAGGCGACACCTTGGCGATCAGCCGCATCAAAGAGATCCACGCACGTATCCCTAACACCCACCTCGTGATGCACGGTTCGTCTTCCGTTCCTCAAGAGTGGCTGAAGATCATCAACGAATTCGGCGGCCAGATGCCACAGACTTACGGCGTCCCTGTCGAAGAGATCGTTGAAGGCATCAAGCACGGCGTGCGTAAAGTGAACATCGATACAGACTTGCGTATGGCTTCTACCGGTGCGACACGTCGCTACTTGGCGCAGAATCCGAAGGACTTCGATCCACGTAAGTTCTTGGCTGAAACCACCAAGGCAATGAAGCAGATCTGCGTGTTGCGTTACGAAGCATTCGGCGCAGCAGGTCAAGCTGGCAAGATCAAACCGATCTCTCTGGAAGCGATGGCATCCCGCTACGCTAAAGGCGAATTGAACGCGATCGTTAAGTAAGAAGAGCCACTCGCATCAAACAAAAAGCGACCTTCGGGTCGCTTTTTGTTTGTGGGGAAACGGTATTAAGATGATCTTCAACCGGGGTCTTTCTTGAGCAACGACTTCAAATCAGCAAAGGGATTGTGCGTGGCGAGGGTCTGTTTATCCTTGACTCTGTCACGAACGGTCTCATCCAAGATGCGAGCATGTTCATTGTCATGGCAGTACAGGCACAACAACTCCCAGTTGCTTCCATCAGGCGGGTTGTTATCGTGATCGGAATCTTTGTGATGCACGGTCAGTTCGCGCAATCGAGCGCCAGAGAATTCGCGACCACAGCGGCCACATATCCATGGAAACAATTTGAGCGCCCGCTCGCGGTAGCCTGCCTCGCGTGTCTCACGTTGTTGTCGCGCTTCAGCAACTACTCGATCAAGTCTTGCATTGTCGGGAGCGGTCTTTTTCATCGTATGCACCTCGCGGAATGACTGCTGTCACTATATCAGGACAGTATCAGATGTGGTTCGCGTGAAAATCTCAGGCAAGCAAGCTCCTAGACAGGGATAATCGCGTATGACAAAAAATACCTCCCCTACCCCCCCATCCGAAACTGGCCGCTCTTTCAAGGAATTGCCGCTGTCTCCAGCGATGTTGGCGATATTGGATCAACTCGAATATCGCACGATGACGCCCATTCAGGCGGCCAGCCTACCCATCACGCTGGCTGGCAAAGACCTTATCGCACAAGCCAAGACCGGTAGCGGTAAGACAGCGGCGTTCTCTTTGCCTCTGCTCACCAAGCTCAACCCACGACGCTTTGCGGTGCAGGCGATGGTGCTGTGCCCTACGCGCGAACTGGCTGACCAAGTCACACAAGAGTTGCGTCGCTTGGCGCGCTTTGCCGACAATATCAAAATATTGTCGCTGTGCGGTGGTGCCACCATGCGTCCGCAGCGCGAAAGTCTGGAGCACGGCGCGCACATCGTCGTTGGCACGCCGGGACGTATCATGGACCATCTGGAGCGTGGTAGCTTGAATCTGGAAGCGCTAGACACCTTGGTGCTGGATGAGGCGGACCGTATGTTGGACATGGGCTTCTATGATGACATCTCATTCGTCATCAAACACTGCCCGGCGCAACGTCAGACCATGTTGTTCTCGGCGACATATCCGGAAGGTATCGCAGGGTTGGCGAAGAAATTCATGCGAGAGCCGCAGCAGATCACACTTGAAGAGAAGCACGAAGCCAGCAAGATCCGCCAACGTTTTTATGAAGTGAGCGAAGGTGAGCGCCTGCAAACGGTGGCGACCTTGCTCAAGCATTTCCGCCCCGTCAGTACACTGGCTTTCTGTAATACGAAACAGCAATGCCGCGACCTGTTGGATGTATTGCAATCGCACGGTATCAAAGCGTTGACCTTGAATGGTGATCTAGAGCAACGCGAGCGCGATCAGGTACTGATCCAGTTCGCCAACCGCAGTTGTTCGGTATTGGTCGCGACCGATGTGGCAGCACGTGGTTTGGATATCGCGCAACTTGAAGCCGTCATCAACGTAGATGTCACGCCTGATCCTGAAATCCATATCCACCGTATCGGACGTACAGGACGTGCAGACGAAGACGGTTGGGCGTTTAGTATCTGCACGCCTGCCGACATGTATCGCGTCGATTGCATCGCCAAGATGATGGGTAGCGAACCAGAGTGGCATCTAGTGGAAGAACTAAAGACCACTAACGATGCGCGCTTGGTACCACCCATGGTGACCCTGCAGATCCTTGGTGGTCGCAAAGAAAAGATCCGTCCTGGAGACGTGTTGGGGGCGCTCACTGGAGAAGCAGGTTTCACGCGAGAACAAGTGGGAAAGATAAACGTGACAGATATGTCTACCTACGTTGCCGTTGCCCGCAACATCGCGCGCGAAGCAGTGAAAAAACTATCCGCAGGTAAGGTGAAGGGGAAGACGGTGAAGGTCAGATCTTTAGAGGACTGAAATGCTTTATACGGTTGCCGACCATAACGGAGTACCACCCGCATCAAGATAAGTCAGATAGGCGCGTAGTTCGAACTCGAGTTGCGCGTATTCTGTTTCCATATGCCGACACAATTGATAGAAGGCTTTGTTGTGCTCGCGTTCCTTCAAGTGTGCCAGCTCATGCACTACGATCATGCGCAGGAAAGCTTCCGGCATCTCTTTGAAGAGAGAGGCCACGCGGAGTTCGCGTTTAGCTTTGAGTTTGCCGCCCTGTACGCGCGAGATGGTGGTGTGCGTGCCTAGCGCATTCTTCAGGATGTGCAACTTGCTATCGAATTCGACGCGACTCAAAGGCTCAGTATTGCGTAGGAACTGATTCTTGATGGCTGCAACGAAGTCGTACAAAGACTTATCGGTGCGTACTTCGTGAACGAGCGGATACCTTGTTTTGAGGAGCGAGCCGAAAGTGTCTTGCTCGATGGCATGCCGCACTTGAGTAATCAGTGCGGGCGGATATCCTGCTAGGTAGTTAGGGCAAGGCCGTTGCTGCAACTTTACGATAACTTCAGCTGTGATTTGGATTTACGCCCCGGTGCTGCAGGCGGGATGAAGCCAGCCAAACGGCATTTGATGCCCTCGATCTTTTTGCCTTTAGCGTCGAAGCGAGTGGAGTGACATGCCATGATCTCGCCTTTTGCAGCGAGGTCGGCCAATTGTGTGCGTGCACTAGCTAGGGAGATCCCCATCGCTTCTGCGATCTCGGAATCGAGGCGTTCGCCGTTCTTTTTTAGAAAATCTAGGATTTCTTTGCTCATTTCGTTTCTAGCCCAAGTCGCTTGAGTGTCTAACTGTACAGGTCTGACCCCGTTTGGACAATCATTTAGCCAATTTTGATGTGACAGTTGGTTTCTTTGGTGTGTCCGGTGTAAGGCTGGACGTTCTATTCTGCGATTCCTCCGCTAAGAAACGAGCCAATTCTTGTGCGGCAACAGACGCACGCTTATCTTTACGATGCACGATGTACCAATGACGCACGATGGGGAAGTGGTCGACGTCCAACACGACCAGTCGTTTAGTTTCGAGTTCTAATTCGATGCCATGGCTGGAGATGATGCCGATACCCATTCCCGCCTGCACGGATTGTTTGATTGCTTCGTTGGTGTCCATCGCCATGTGGGCGGGTAGTGGCAGTTTGTGGCTGGCAAAGAAACGCTCGACTACGCCGCGCGTTCCCGAACCTTGTTCGCGCAACAAGAACGTCTCTTTCACCAACTGCTTGGCTTGGATATGAGTCACCAAAGAAAGCGGGTGTGTGGGTGAAGCGATGACGACCAAGGGATTTTCCATGAAGGGCTCCGCCACCATGTCGGTACCTTCAGGTGGTTGCCCCATGATGGCAAGATCGGCGCTGTTGTCCTCCAACTGTTTGATCACCGCATCGCGGTTGGCGACCGAAAGACTCACATTGATCTTGGGATGTGCTTGGATGAATTTAGCTAGCAACTGCGGCATGAAATAGTTGGCCGTACTCACCACAGCTATATTGAGATGGCCGTGCTCCAAGCCCTTCATCTCATCGAACACCGTCTCCATCTCCTGCATCAACAAAACGATGGAGCGCGAGTAATGCAACATCTCACGTCCGGCCTCGGTCAGAAATAGCTTCTTTCCTACTTGCTCGAACAAGGGCATTCCGATAGTCTGTTCAGCCTGCTTGATCTGCATAGAAACCGCTGGTTGCGATAGGAACAACTCTGCTGCGGCGCGCGAATGATTCAAATGGCGCGCTACGCTCTCGAAGACCTGAAGTTGTCGCAAACTCAATGGCAGCATGATGGCGAGATTTTATACCATAAGGATTTCTTATGGTTCTGATAAAAACATTTGACTGTTATTTATAGTAGCAAGGCCGTAAAGTTCAAACCGTAGTTAGAGACATTTCAAACAACAGAGGAGAAGACAATGGATCAATCAAATCGTTATGCAGATCTGAGCTTGGATGAAGCAGAACTGATCAAGAACGGTAAGCACATTCTGGTTGCTTACACTATGACCCCAGCTAAGGGTTACGGATATCTGGAAGTCGCGGCACACATCGCAGCTGAGTCTTCTACTGGCACCAACGTTGAAGTTTCTACGACAGACGATTTCACCAAGGGCGTTGACGCGCTGGTGTACTTCATCGACGAAGCCAAGGGCATCATGAAGGTGGCTTACCCTAACGAATTGTTCGACCGTAACGTAACTGACGGCCGCGCCATGATCGTTTCGTTCCTGACTTTGGCGATCGGTAACAACCAAGGCATGGGCGACGTAGAAAACTTGCAGATGCAAGACTTCTGGGTTCCACCCCGCATGCTGCAATTGTTCGACGGTCCAGCAGTAGACATCTCTAACCTGTGGCGTATCTTGGGTCGTCCAATCAAGGACGGCGGTTACATCTCCGGCACCATCATCAAGCCTAAGTTGGGTCTGCGTCCTGAGCCATTCGCTAAGGCAGCTTACCAATTCTGGTTGGGCGGCGACTTCATCAAGAACGACGAGCCACAAGGTAACCAAACTTTCTGCCCTATCAAGAAAGTGTTGCCACTGGTCTATGACTCAATGAAGCGTGCTCAAGACGAAACAGGTCAAGCTAAGTTGTTCTCCATGAACATCACCGCTGATGACCATTACGAAATGTGTGCTCGTGCGGATTTCGCACTTGAGACATTCGGACCAGATGCTGACAAGTTGGCATTCTTGGTTGACGGTTATGTTGGCGGTCCTGGTATGGTCACGACAGCACGTCGTCAATATGCTGGTCAGTACTTGCACTACCATCGCGCAGGTCACGGTGCAGTCACTTCTCCTTCTTCCAAGCGCGGCTACACAGCTTTCGTATTGGCTAAGATGTCCCGTCTGCAAGGTGCTTCCGGCATCCACGTAGGCACAATGGGCTTCGGCAAGATGGAAGGTGGCGCTGATGACCGTATCATCGCTTACATGATCGAGCGTGACAGCTGCATGGGTCCGTTCTTCCATCAAGAGTGGTACGGCATGAAGCCAACGACACCGATCATCTCCGGCGGTATGAATGCGTTGCGTCTGCCTGGCTTCTTCGAAAACCTGGGTCATGGCAACGTGATCAACACAGCAGGTGGCGGATCTTACGGTCACATCGACTCCCCAGCTGCTGGCGCGATCTCTCTGCGTCAAGCTTACGATTGCTGGAAGTCTGGTGCAGATCCGATCCAGTACGCGAAGGAACACAAAGAGTTCGCACGTGCTTTCGAGTCTTTCCCCAAAGACGCGGACAAGATCTTCCCAGGCTGGCGCGAAAAACTGGGCGTACACAAGTAAGCTCGGTTGTATCGAAAGAAGTAAAAATGCGCCCCCACACGATGGGGGCGTTTTTTTCCAAGATTTAATACCGTTTGGCGTGTGAGGTCACACGCGGGACAGGAGTCAAAAAATGACAAACAAGAACCAATACACCGTCGCTAAAGAACCGTTCTACCAAGCACAAGGCGATGAAGTGATGCTGTATGAAGCCGCTTACGCAGCGCGTTTGCCAGTGATGGTGAAAGGCCCGACAGGCTGCGGCAAATCGCGCTTTATCGAATACATGGCATGGAAGCTCAACAAGCCACTGATCACTGTGGCTTGTAACGAAGACATGACCGCGAGCGACCTTGTAGGGCGCTTTCTTCTGGATGCCAACGGCACACGTTGGTTGGATGGTCCACTCACCACCGCAGCGCGCATCGGTGCCATCTGCTACCTGGATGAGATCGTCGAAGCACGTCAGGACACCACTGTGGTGATCCACCCGCTGACCGACCACCGTCGTACCTTGCCATTGGATAAGAAGGGCGAACTGATCGAGGCGCATCCCGATTTCCAATTAGTCATCTCGTACAACCCTGGCTATCAAAGTCTGATGAAAGACTTGAAGCAATCGACCAAACAACGTTTCACCGCGTTCGAGTTCGACTATCCAGAAGCGAAAGTCGAAGCGCAGATCTTGGGCAAAGAAGCGGGCATCGAAGTGGAGTTGGCAACCAAGTTGGTGAAGATCGGCCAAGCCGCTCGCAACCTAAAAGGTCACGGGCTGGACGAAGGTATCTCAACTCGCCTGTTGGTGTACGCAGCCACGCTGATCAAAGGTGGCGTCGAAGCCAAAGCGGCGTGCCGTATGGCCTTGGTTCGTCCGATCACCGACGATGCGGACATCCGCGATACATTGGATCACGCCATCGCTGCGATATTCGCATAAGTCATGGCAACCCCAGTGGTAGACATCCCCGCCGAACTGCAATCCTATTGGAAGAACCTGGATTGTGGTTTCCCGCGCGTGGCGGAAGTGTTTCCAGAGTGTATGCAGGAAGCATTCACGAAGCTCTCCAACGACGGGATAGATGCTTATATCGAGCACGCGCGTTTCCTTGGAAAAATGGGGCGTGGCGCTGAACCAATCCTCATCTTCTTGGAAGAGTGGCCGGGAGTCGCTAAGTCGATTGGTGAAGATAGCCTGCAAGACATCATGCTGTTCATCCGCAAGATGTGGAAATCTCCCAACGGCAAAGCCATCGTGCCATTCTTGCAATCGCTGCCTGTCACCGCACGCAGGCTGCCGACGCGCGACCAGATCAGTGATTATCTTTCTATCGCGTTGAATCTGATGGAGCGCACCACGGGTTCAGTGCATGGCATCCATCAGACCTTCCCTAGTCCAGGCTTGCCGGAGATGTTCAAGCAGATCCCAGTGCTGTTGAGTCAATTGTCCTTGGCAGGGTTGAAGAGCTGGGCGGATTACGGTGTACGTTTTTATGACGACCACCCCGAGCGCCAGGTCGAATATTTCAGTCTGCAATCGGCTGACAGCAAAGCTGTGATGCAACGTGAACGTCACGGTACTTTGCTGGTAGATAACGACCGCAAGTTGAGCATGTACATGCGTGGCCTATGGCAGGACGAAGACATGCTCATCCCGTATTCAAGCGCTTTCGATGAGCTACGCAAACCGATACCCTACTACGACCAGCTCGGTATCCGTTTGCCCGATGTCTATGACGATGCACAGGGCATTTTGGGTATTGACCGCTATCGTGCTGCGCTGGCGCACATCATTGCTCACCGGCGGTGGACTAAATCCATATCCGCAGATAACTTGAGCCCATCACAACGCATGGCGGTGGAGGCGTTGGAAGACTGCCGCGTCGAGTTCTTGGCCATGCGCGAGTATCCGGGCTTGCGTCCAATCTTCACCGCGCTGCATCCCATTCCAGCTGAAGATGCCTGTGACCATGAGAAAGAATCGGGTGTGCGCCATCGTTTGGCGATGTTGTCGCGCGCCATTTTGGATGCGAACCACCCATACAAGAACATTCACATCATCGAATTCGCGCGTCGTTTTCATGAGCTGATGCAGCAGGGTGAATCGAGTACGCAGAGTGTTGTTGATATTGCCGTCACCTTCATCGCGCGTACCCGTTTGCAAAGTGACAACTTGTCCAAGACCCATTTCAAAGATACGGAAGTAGGGTTCCGCGATGACAATCGTCATATGTGGTACTTCATGGAAGAAGACGATGAAGGGGAAGTGGCGGCAGATCAAAATCGAAAGCTAGAGCCAGGCGAAGAGTTGAAAGGCCTGCCCCCACGGCACTATCACGAGTGGGATTACAACAGCCAAAGCTATCGTCCCGATTGGGTCAGCGTGTACGAAGGTCTGCACCCGCAAGGTAAGGCGTCAGACATCGACAAACTGCTGGAAAAACACGCCGGTCTAGCCAAACGTCTGAAGAAGATACTCGATCTGCTCAAGCCGCAGGACAAGGTGCGCATCCGTTATCAGGAAGAAGGTAGCGAACTGGATCTAGATGTCGCCATCCGTTCGCTCATCGACTACAAGAGTGGTGCACAACCTGATACGCGTATCAACATGAGTCATCGTAACGATGGGCGCAACATCGCCGTCATGTTGTTGCTCGACCTGTCGGAATCATTGAATGAAAAAGCGGCGGGTAGCCAGCAGACCATCCTTGAACTGAGCCAAGAAGCCGTCACTATCTTGGGTTGGGCGGTGGAAAAGCTAGGTGATCCGTTCGCCATCGCAGGTTTCCATTCCAACACTCGCCACGATGTGCGCTACCTGCACATCAAGGGTTATACCGAGCAGTGGGATGACAATGTGAAATCACGATTGGCCGCGATGGAAGCGAGTTACTCCACACGGATGGGCGCGGCGATGCGCCATGCCGCGCACTACTTGGAAAAGCAACAGGCAGACAAGAAGTTGATGCTCATTCTCACCGATGGAGAGCCCGCGGATATCGACAGCAAAGATGGTCGCATCCTCATCGAAGATGCACGCCAAGCAGTGAAAGAGTTGGATCAACAGGGCATCTACAGTTATTGCATCAACCTTGACCCTAAAGCAGATGAATACGTATCAGACATCTTTGGCAAGCAATACACCATCGTGGACAATGTCGCTCAATTGCCCGAGAGGCTGCCCGAGCTGTTTATTTCACTGACAAAATAATCCTCAAAACCTTCAGGAGAACTTATGGAAAAGACGAACGGCAAAGTGTTGGTGGGTATTCTCACTGGAAGTCCCAATGACCTGCCTACCGTGGTTAAGGTGCGCGACACCCTGACCGACTTGGGCATCGCCAGCGAGATCGTGGTGGCCTCGGCGCATCGAACGCCGGATAAGGTCATTGCATACATCGACCGTGCGCACAAAGAAGGTGTGCAAGTATTGATCGGCTGCGCGGGCATGGCGGCTCATCTGGCGGGTGTCATCGCGGGCCACACCCGTTTGCCCGTGATCGGTTTGCCACTGTCCGGTGGTGTGGTGTCAGGTCTGGATGCATTGTTGGCCACAGTACAGATGCCCCCCGGTGTCCCAGTCGCCACCGTGGCGGTGGATGGTTCCAAGAACGCAGCGATGCTAGCCGCACGTATCCTCGCTTTGAAATATCCTGAGATCAATCAAGCGTTGGAAGCGGCAGCGAAGAAAGAACGTGCACGATATGACCAAACTGCAGACGAAGCGCTTGCGAAATTAGGCAACAAATGAAGTAAAAGGGCTGCCTTGCGGGGCAGATAACCATAGAGATACAGCGGGAAAAGCAGTAAAATCACGGTTCAAAATTTAGAAAACCAACGAGGAGAAACCAGCATGAGCAAGAGCCTTATTCAATTCATCATCGAAGAACAACGCCAGATCCCGAACGCCAGCGGCGATTTCACAGGACTATTGAGCGATGTCGTTTCCGCTTGTAAACAGATCGCGCATGACGTGAACAAAGGCGCGCTGATCGGCGTGTTGGGTTCTGCAGGCAGCGAAAACGTACAAGGCGAGACACAAAAGAAACTCGACATCATCACTAACGAAGTGTTCATCAAAGCGAACGAGTGGAGTGGTCACTTGGCAGGTATGGCTTCCGAAGAGATGGACGACGTGTATGAGATCCCTAAGCAATACCCTCGTGGCAAATACCTGATCACTTTCGACCCATTGGATGGTTCTTCCAACATCGATGTGAATATCTCTGTCGGTACCATCTTCTCCATCTTGCGTTGCCCAGAAGGCGTGAAAGACCCTAAAGCAGCTGACTTCTTGCAACCAGGTACCAAGCAAGTATGCGCAGGTTATGCGTTGTACGGCCCTAACACCATGATGGTCCTGACGACAGGTCACGGCGTGAATGGCTTTACTTTGGATCGTGACGTGGGTGACTTCTTCCTGACACACCCGAACATGCAGATCCCAGTCGATACCGCTGAATTCGCCATCAACATGTCGAATCAACGTTACTGGGAAAAACCAGTTCAGAAGTACGTCGATGAGTGCATGAAGGGTAAGGACGGCGGCCGCGAGAAGAACTTCAACATGCGTTGGGTCGCTTCCATGGTTGCAGAAGTACACCGTATCCTGACACGCGGCGGTATCTTCATGTATCCGTTCGATACGAAAGAAGCAGGCAAAGCAGGCAAGCTGCGCTTGTTGTACGAAGCGAATCCGATGTCGTTCATCGTTGAACAAGCGGGTGGCGTGAGTTCCACTGGTCGCGAGCGCATCATGGAATTGCAACCACAAGGTCTGCATCAGCGTGTGCCAGTCATCTTGGGTTCCAAGAACGAAGTGGATCGCGTAGTGGGATATCACAAAGGCGCGTAATGTTTAACTCGACGCCCTCGGTAACGGGGGCGTTGTCACGTTCAATGGTCGGGGGCTTCCCCCCGTTCCCCAGCAAACCGAGGTAGCAATGTCTGCTTTGCATGAATCCAATCTGACTAGCCTGAAATTCCTGCACCGTGGCAAGGTGCGCGACCTGTACGAAGTGGATGCCGACCATCTGCTCATCGTGCAGACGGATCGACTATCGGCTTTCGACGTGATCTTGGATGACCCTATTCCGGGCAAAGGAAAAGTCCTGACAGCGGTATCCAATTTCTGGTTCAAGAAATTGGGCGGAGTCATTCCTAACCATCTGTCCGGTATCGACCCAGAATCCGTCGTGAAGACGGATGCGGAAAAAGCACAGGTGCGTGGTCGCGCCTTCGTCACTAAGAAACTCAAACCATTGCCTATCGAAGCTATCGTGCGCGGCTACCTGGTGGGTTCCGGTTGGAAGGATTACAAGAAGACCGGTGCCGTGTGCGGCATCCAGTTACCCGCTGGCCTGCAAGAGGCGCAGAAATTACCTCAACCCCTGTTCACTCCGTCCACCAAAGCGGCCGTAGGTGAACATGACGAGAACATCTCGTTCGAAGAAGCCAAGAAGCTGCTGGGTGCAGAGATGGCTGAAAAAGTGAAGAACGCCACGCTCGCGCTCTACACTCAGGCTGCTGACTATGCGCTGACGCGCGGCATCATCATCGCCGACACCAAGTTCGAGTTCGGCACCGATGCGGCAGGCACGCTGTACCTCATCGACGAGGCACTCACGCCCGACTCCTCACGCTTTTGGCCTGCTGACCAATACAAGGTCGGTAGCAACCCACCTAGTTTCGACAAGCAGTTCGTGCGTGACTGGCTGGAAGCATCCGGCTGGAACAAACAAGCACCTGCGCCGCGTGTCCCGGCGGATGTATTGCAAAGGACAGCTGACAAATATCGCGAAGCACAGCGATTACTCACAGGCGAATGACCTCACCTAGCGACCTCATCCAAGGTTTCCACCGTTTCCGCGAACAGCACTTCGCGGATGAGGACGCTCTTTACAAGCAGCTCGTGCAAGAGGGGCAGACTCCGAAGATATTGGTTGTCGCTTGTTGTGATTCACGAGTCGATCCCGCGCTGGTTTTGGATAGCGCGCCGGGCGACCTGTTCGTCATCCGTAACGTAGCTAATCTAGTACCTCCCGCCGAAAGTCGTAGCGGAGGGCGGCACGGTACCAGCGCTGCATTGGAGTACGGTGTGCGTGTATTAGGTGTCGAACATATCATCGTGTTAGGTCACGCGCATTGTGGTGGTATCCGCTCCTTGCTAATAGGGGGTGGCCCTAGAGAACAGGCGACCTATATCAACAGCTGGATGCGTGTGGCCGAAGATGCACAGAAAAAAGTGCTTAAAGAGTTTCCTAATGCCGCTATTGAGTTGCAAGAGCGCGCTTGCGAACAGCAAGCTATTTTGAGTTCGTTAGAGAACCTGATGACGTTCGAGTGGATCAGTGAAAGGGTGGAAACAGGCAAGCTCGCATTGCATGGTTGGTACTTCGACATCGAACACGGGCAGTTGCTACGCTATGATGCAACCACCCATGATTTTACAGCGGTCTGATCATTTCTTAGGGGTTACGATGCCCTTTAGTTCACGGTAGCGAAGCTTGTCTGCTTCATAGCGCGCCTTCACCGCCTCATTCTCTTTCAGGCTGTTGTCCAGATCACCTTGCAGCTTGACGATACGAGCCTTGGCTTCAACAAGGTCTTCCTCTAGAGATTTCGGGATCTTGCGACCTTGTTTGGTCAGCCCCTCAGCCTCTTTTTGCAACGAGACCTCATTCTCTTGTGCTGACTTGAGCAAGGTTGTGTAGCTACCAGTACGCGCTTCCACCTGTTGCAAGTTGCGGTCACGTGCCAGATCGATCTCTTTCTCTGAACTGTAGGTGTTGATCAATGCGTTGTCGTGACGCTCCGCTTCGATACGAGCCTTCTCAGCAGCAGGATCTTTTTGTGCTGCTTTTTGGGCCGTATTGCGCTTGTCCTCGCGCTTCTCGATACGACCCTTTTCCAGTTTCATCGCATCTTTATTGGCGTACTCGGGAGGGATAGTCTCACCGTAGTGGGTCGTACCATTGCTATCTACCCACTTGTATAGTTTGGCTTCCGCACTCAAAGAAACCGCTGCTAACAAAGCCGCAGCACTCATCAACAATTTCGAATCGATCATCATTTCACTCCGTAACGGTCACGATAGATTTGCACCGCGTGCAGATTCTGCACCAAGTCGGCCTGCCCTTGTAAGAAACCTAGTAAGTCATGCAGCGACGCGATGGATACAACGGGAATACCATAACTTTGGTGCACTTCCTGTACTGCAGACAACTCGGCTTGGCCGCGTTCCATGCGATCCAGTGCGATGACCACACCACATGGTGTCGCCCCCGCAGCGCGTATCAGCTCAATGGACTCGCGCACCGACGTGCCTGCCGAGATCACATCGTCGATGATGAGCACATCGCCTTGCAGCTTCGCACCCACCGTCGTACCGCCTTCGCCATGGTCTTTCGCTTCCTTGCGATTGAAGCAATAAGGCACGTTACGCCCCTGCTCCGCCAGCGAGATAGAAGTACCCGCTACCAAGGGGATGCCCTTGTAGGCTGGGCCGAACAACATATCGAATTTGATGCCTGAAGCCTGGATGGCCTGCGCGTAGAACTGGCACAACTCACGCAACGCCGCGCCGTCTTGGAATAACCCGGAGTTGAAGAAGTAAGGCGACAGACGCCCCGCTTTGGTTTGGAACTCGCCGAAGCGCAACACATTCTGTGCGACAGCGAAGCGGATGAAATCTTGACGGTAAGCGTGCATGGATAGCTTTGCAGAGAGTTAGAACAGAGCCGCCATTATAATGCGCACACCTAATCAGCGAGAAAATTCATGCGAATCATCACCCTGAACTTTAACGGCATCCGCTCCGCCTACAACAAAGGCTTCCTCGAATGGTTCGGCAAGCAAGATGCCGACATCCTGTGTGTGCAGGAACTCAAAGCCCAAGCACCGGACATGACACCCGACATGCTCACCCCTCACGGTTACCACGGCTACTTCCACTATGCCGAGAAAAAGGGTTACAGCGGCGTGGGCATCTACTGCAAGCGCAAACCGGACAACGTCATCGTCGGCCTAGGTATCCCCGAGTTCGACTTTGAAGGGCGTTACATCGAAGCACAGTTTGGCAACCTCAGCGTCGTGTCGTTGTATCTGCCTTCCGGTTCCAGCGGCGAAGAGCGCCAAGCCGTGAAGTTCAAATTCCTCGAAGCCTTCATGCCTCACATGAGGAATCTGTTTGCCAGCGGCAGAGACATCATCGTGTGCGGAGATTGGAACATCGCCCACACCGAGAAAGATCTGAAGAACTGGAAAGGCAACAAGAAGAATTCCGGCTTCCTACCCGAAGAGCGTGCATGGCTCACCGAGTTGTTCAACGATGTCGGCTTCATCGACGTGTTCCGCAAACTGCATCCCGAGTTGGAAGCCTACACATGGTGGTCTAACCGTGGCCAAGCATGGGCGAAGGACGTCGGTTGGCGTTTGGACTACCAAGTCGCCACCCCCGCCATCGCCGCCAAAGCCATCCATACCGGCATCTACAAAGAACAACGTTTCAGCGACCACGCACCGTTCATGGTGGACTACGAGGACTGAGCATGAAGAGCAAGGAACCAATCGTGTTGATGGTGGCAGGCATCCTCCTGCTCGCTCTCACCGCTTTTCATCCGCACGACTACGCCACATGGTGGATGGAGACCGCGCCTATCTTCATTGCGCTACCCATCCTCGTCGTCACC
>JAVBYP010000289.1 GCA_030823965.1 Sideroxydans sp. | reverse complement strand
TGATGGACTTGAAGCTCATCAAAGCGATGCCTGCCGATACACGCAAGGCGGCGGAAAAGGTCATGGCAGCGATGAAAGACATGATGGTGGCAGCGAGCAAGGGCGATCTGTAGTTTCGCGCGTATATACAACGAAGGATGGAAGAAGTGAGGAAGTGTCGTGAGTGATTATTCTTATAACGTCGAAGAAGCGGATTTTGATGAGTTGGTCGTGGCGCGTTCGCATGAGACACCTGTCTTGGTGGACATCAGCGCTGACTGGTGTGCCCCCTGCAAAGTATTGGCTCCATTACTGCACAAGATGGTGTTCGCCTACGACGGGAAATTCATACTAGGCATCGTCGATGCAGATGAGAACATGAAGATCGCAGGTCGTCACAAAGTAAGAGGATTCCCGACTGTCATCGCCTACAGCAAAGGTGTAGAGATCGATCGTTTTCACAGTGCGCAGACCGAAGGTTTCTTGCGTACATTCATCGACCAAGTGATTCAAAAGCACCGATCTAGCTAAGTAGTCTAGTCAGGTATTTCTATTTGCTAGGTTGGGTATTTTTACTTCAACTCCTAAAAAGAGTGGAGCACAATGCATGGCATGAGTAAAACGACACGCACCTACTTGTTGTCGATTTTGACTGCGATGGCAGTGGTCATGTCTTTTGCTTCCTTCCAGTTCGTATTCGTAGTTCCTGAGTTCTCCCTGAAGATGGTGGTCGTGCCCATAGCGCTTGGTTGTGTGCTGGGTTTGCTCATTGGGAAAGTGCAAACACTGCGAATGGAGTTGGCTGCACGCAATAAACTGTTTTCTGCGCTCTCTGATTTTGCGATCGAATTCACCTACTTTCGAAAAGTGAGCGGTGAATATGAGTATGTCTCTCCGGCATGTAAGCAACTCACTGGCTATTCCCAAGAGGATTTCTACCGCCAGCCGAATTTTATGGACACCTTGATCTATCCAGAAGATAGAGGCTTGTGGCGAGGGCATATCCACAACATCAATGGCGTAGGAATCGCTGAAGTATTGCAACTCCGTATCATGACCAAGCAAGGACAGATCCGTTGGATCGAGCATCTTTGTAGCACTGTGCAAGATGAAGGCGGGAAGACTATTGGTGTGCGTTCCACCAATCTTGATATCACTGAACGCAAGAAGGCTGAGCTCGAGCTATTCCTGGCAGCCAAGGTCTTCGAATCACCCAATCCTATGCTGATCACAGACAGCAACAGCGTGATCATACGGTGTAATCGTTCATTCACAGCCAGCACGGGCTATTCTGAATCGGAGGTCGTGGGGCAGACACCAGCGATGCTTCATTCGGGACGCCACAATGAAGAGTTCTATCGTGAGATGTGGGAGGCCATCGCCCGTACAGGTGAGTGGCAGGGGGAGGTGTGGGATCGTCGCAAGAACGGTGAGATATATCCCAAGTGGTTGATGATCTCTGCGATCAAAGATGATGACGGTGGTGTCACTAACTATCTAGGCACTCATTTCGATATCACTGAAAGAAAACAAGCAGAGCAAAAGATCGAAGAACTGGCTTTCTTCGATCAGCTTACAGGCCTACCAAATCGAACACTCCTATTGGACCGTTTGAAACAAGCGATGATGGTGAGCGCCCGAAATGGGAATCACTGCGCCTTGCTGCTGATCGACTTGGATAATTTCAAGACACTGAATGACACGCTCGGACATGATTGTGGTGACTTGCTATTGAAACAAGTCGCAGATCGCCTGAGGGATTGTGTACGTGCGGACGATACGGTCGCTCGATTTGGAGGGGATGAGTTCGTCGTTGTTCTAACAGGCTTGAGTTCGATCGAAAGTGAGGCTGGAGTACAGACTGAAGTGGTGGGAGAAAAGATCATCGCCATGCTCAATCAAGCCTACCCCCTCAAAGATGTCTTGCACAGGAGCACGCCAAGTATCGGTGCGACCTTGTTCATGAACCATAAGTCCACGATCGATGATCTGTTGAAACAGGCTGATCTGGCTATGTACAGAGCTAAAGGGGCGGGACGCAACACATTGCGCTTCTTCGATCCGGAAATGGAAAGAGTCGTGATGCAGCGTGCCGCTTTGGAAGCTGAATTACGCGAAGCGATAAGCAAGCAGCAGCTCCTGCTTCATTTTCAAGCTCAAGTCGAGGGCGGGCGTGTGCTGGGGGCTGAAGTGTTGGTGCGTTGGCTACATCCTCAAAAAGGATTGGTGTCGCCTGCTGAGTTCATCCCCTTGGCTGAGGAGACTGGGCTGATATTGCCTTTGGGACGTTGGGTCTTGGAGGTGGCATGTGCGCAGTTGGCTGTATGGGCCAAGCGACCCGAGATGGAGCATCTCACGATCTCCGTGAATGTGAGCTCACGCCAATTCATGGCCGTCGATTTTGTGGATCAGGTGTTTGAGATACTTGAGGCGACCAAGGCTAAACCACAGAGATTGAAGCTGGAGTTGACTGAAAGTTTGTTGGTGTCGAATGTAGAAGAGATCATCCAGAAGATGTTCACTTTGAAGGCTAAAGGTGTCGCCTTTTCTTTGGATGATTTCGGTACAGGCTATTCATCTTTGACCTATTTGAAACGGCTGCCGCTGGATCAATTGAAGATCGACCAGTCTTTCGTGCGCGACATCCTGACTAATCCGCATGATGCTTCGATCGCGAAAACGATCATCTCGCTTGCTCAAAACTTGAGGATGGGCGTCATCGCAGAGGGCGTCGAGACAATTGAGCAACGAGATTTTTTGATGACTTTGGGATGCTATGCATACCAAGGTTATCTATTTGGACGTCCCATGCCTATCGATGGT
>JAVBYP010000073.1 GCA_030823965.1 Sideroxydans sp. | reverse complement strand
TCGGCTTAGCAATCACGCCGGTCTTGGGGTGGATATTGACCCCGCCGGTCGTTGCCGTGATGAGATTCATTAACTTTATCTTTTGATTGTGAAGTCGAACTATGTTTGCTGATCGCGTTTTATCTGGCATGCGCCCCACGGGCAGTCTGCATTTGGGGCATTACCACGGTGTGTTGAAGAACTGGGTGCAGATGCAGCACGAGTTCGAGTGCCTGTTCTTTGTGGCCGACTGGCACGCGCTGACCACGCATTACGACAATCCGCAGATCATCGAGCAATCCGTGTGGGACATGGTCATTGATTGGTTGGCTGCAGGTGTCGATCCAGCTCATGCCACTTTGTTCATCCAATCCAAAGTGCCAGAACATGCCGAACTGCATCTATTGCTGTCGATGATCACGCCTCTGGGGTGGTTGGAACGTATGCCGACTTACAAAGACCAGCAAGAGAAACTGTCTGGCAAAGACCTCAGCACCTACGGTTTCCTCGGCTATCCCTTGTTGCAGAGTGCCGACATCCTCATCTACCGTGCTACCCAAGTGCCGGTAGGCGAAGACCAAGTGCCGCACATCGAATTCACACGCGAGATCGCGCGTCGTTTCAATCACATCTACGGCAAAGAGATCGGTTTCCAAGAAAAGGCCGAGGCAGCCATCAAGAAGCTGGGCGGCAAGAAGTCAAAGTTGTATGTCGATCTGCGCACACGTTACCAAGAGCAGGGCGATGATGAAGCACTGGAGTCGGCTAAAGCCTTGTTGGATGAGCAGCAGAACCTGAGCCATGGTGACCGCGAGCGTCTGTTCGGTTATCTCGAAGGGGGAGGCAAGATGATCTTGTCCGAACCGCAAGCCATGCTCACTGCGGCTTCCAAGATGCCGGGACTGGACGGGCAGAAGATGTCCAAGTCCTACAACAACACCATCAGCCTGCGTGAAGACGAAGCTGAAGTGAGCAAGAAGATACGCACCATGCCGACCGATCCCGCGCGTATCCGCCGCACCGATGTGGGTGATCCTGACAGATGCCCAGTGTGGCAGTTGCATCAGGTGTACTCCAACGAAGCCACCAAGGAATGGGCGAAGCAGGGATGCACCAGTGCGGGCATCGGCTGTATCGAATGCAAACAACCCGTCATCGCCGCCGTGTTGGAAGAACAGAAACCGATGCGCGAACGCGCCCAACTCTATCTGGACGATCCTAGCTTGGTGCGCAACATCATCGCCGACGGTAACGAGAAAGCGCGCAAGCTCGCGCAAGAGACGATGCGCGATGTGCGCGAAGCGATGGGGCTGGAATATAAATAATGGCTGAAGCGGATCAACAACTTCCATTGCTCATCACCAATCCGGTGGCGCACGTTCACGGCCAGCCGATGATGGAGATGCCGCAGGACTTGTACATCCCGCCCGATGCGCTGGAAGTCGTGTTGGCGACTTTCCAAGGCCCACTCGATCTGTTGTTGTACCTCATCCGCAAACACAACCTCGATGTGCTCGACATCCCGATGGCGCAGCTCACCCAGCAATACATGGGCTACATCGAGTTGATGGAGAACAATCGCTTGGAGTTGGCGGCCGAATATCTGTTGATGGCTGCGGTGCTCATCGAGATCAAATCGCGCATGTTGTTGCCTCGTCCTCCGAAGGAGAATGGCGAGGAGAGTAGCGAAGACCCACGTGCCGAGTTGATGCGTAAGTTGCTCGAGTACGAGCAGATGAAACTGGCGGCGCATCGCATGAATGAGATACCGCAGGCGGGGCGTGACTTTGAGTTGGTGCAGGTGTTGATCGAACGTACCGTCATCGAGCGCTTACCGAGCGTTAGTGTGGAAGACCTGCGTAATGCGTGGCTCGTCTTGCTCACCCGTGCCAAGGTGCATGCTCACCACAAGGTACGCCGCGAAGAATTGTCGGTACGCGAACAGATGACCAAGGTATTGCGCCAGTTACGTGACCATGACTTCGTTCCGTTCGAGAGTCTATTCGAGGCGGAAGCGAGCATCCCGATGCTGGTCGTCACCTTCATCGCTATCCTCGAGTTGGCGAAAGAGACCTTGGTCGAGATCACACAAACAGAATCGTTGGGGATTATCTATGTCCGAACCAGTCGATCCATCACTGTCGAGGAGGAATGAAATGACTGATCAAGCAGAATCTCAGGTGTTGGCGACGACCGATACTGTCAGTACCGATATCGTTGAACTCGATCATCCAGTGGATACCGTGCTGCTCAAACGCGTGTACGAAGCGGCACTGATGTCATCGCAAGAGCCGCTCTCTATCACCGAATTGAAACGCCTGAGCGATGCGCCTCTAGAGACTGCATTCATCGAGACCTTGTTGTCAGAGCTGGCTGAGAAGTATGCAGACAGTGGTATCGAGTTGAATCGTGTGGCGAGCGGCTGGCGTTTCCGCGCACGGCCTGAGCTGCAAGACCATCTGGACAAACTCAATCCGCAGAAACCTCCACGCTATTCGCGTGCTGTGATGGAGACGCTGGCTATCATCGCCTATCGTCAACCCGTGACGCGCGGTGATATCGAAGAGATACGTGGTGTGAACGTCTCGTCTCAAGTGCTCAAGACATTGGAAGGTCGCTCATGGATCGAGGTCATCGGTACGCGCGACACACCGGGCAAGCCGGAGTTGTTCGCTACCACCCAGCAGTTGTTGGACGACTTGAATCTGCGCACTCTGGGTGAGTTACCCGCTTTGGAAGAGATGGGGAGTCTGTTGGATCAAAGCGGGAACGCTGAAGCCTGATGTCAGAACTGAAGCGCATCTCTTCGCGCGACAATCCCTTCTTCAAAT
>JAVBYP010000168.1 GCA_030823965.1 Sideroxydans sp. | reverse complement strand
ATCGCGCGATCAAGAGACCGATGCCGTCTCCCTCTCCACCTTACACGCGGCGAAAGGATTGGAATACGGGCATGTGTTCTTGGTGGGTGTGGAAGAAGGCATCCTGCCGCACGAACGTAGCGAATCGCCAGACCAGATCGAGGAAGAACGCCGCCTCATGTATGTCGGCATCACCCGCGCGCAACGCTCTTTGCAGATCAGCTATTGCAGCAAGCGCAAGCGCGGTAAAGAACATGCCGCCTGCGACCCCAGCCGTTTCATTGGCGAGTTGCCACAAAGTGACATCGAATTCGCCGGGATGGTGAAGGTTGGGGATGCGCCTGCCGTGAGCAAGGCGGAAGGGATGGATAAACTGGCTAGGCTGAAGGCGATGCTGAAGTAACGCCTAGGCTGGTGGATTGGAGGGATCTATTCCCTTGGCGGTCACTTCGAATAATGTCGCTGCCATCTTTTCAAGAAGGGCGACATCCAACACGCCGATACATTCTTCAGCGACTTGGATACCTCTAGCGATGCTTGGTCGCTCTGCTTCGGTGATCTCCCAAACATCAGTCGTATCCCCTCTGCTTCTAACCGTTATGAGGGTGATGATCGCCTCATCCAGCGTTTCGACTGCGTTGAGGATCTGGGTGTTCTTATGGACGAGTGCGCAACGTATGACTGAGATCGCCATGGCGAGACGCGCAAAGGCAGTGACGCTGAAGCGTCCTTCGCAAGCCGCTTCATAAGGAAGCAACATATCCATCGCATAGATGTCTTTTAGACCTTGGGTGACGGGAACGCGCAACGGTGTGTGTTTTTTGGCCATTATTACTTCTTTCTATTAGTGCTTCATTCCCAACAAACCTTCGACTTTGCGAAACGCTTCCAAGCCTTGCTAAATCCAGCATCCAGCGCTTCAACATCTTGCTCTAGGGTCTCATGGATAAGCGCGATGACTTCATGTCTTGCCTTGCTCTCCAGCGTGTCTGCCAATCGTTGAGCTACGGCGTGATCATTAAACCTTCCAAGCACATCCTGTAAATCGGCTAACACGCCTAGATAAGTCTTGCTTTTCTCTGGATCGAACAAGGAATCGAACATCTCGATGAAATAACGCAATTTTTTGCATGCGATGCGCAAGCGATGCAATTGCACCTTATCTTTCGCCCGCAACCTCTCCCTACAGTTAACCACATCTTCGAGTCGTTTCTTAAGCGATCTCGATACAAATGATTTCAGTGAAATAGGAGAAATATCAATTACTTCAGAGTGCATCCAAGCACCCAAGCGTAAGAGCATGCGTTGAAAGTCTGGGGAAGCGAGATGCATATCGATCGTCGTATGTTGTTGTTTTCGAGCGCGTTCGCTAGCTCTCGCTATTTCCTGTAAGCCCTCATGCTCTGGGAACCTTGCACAGATCGGGGGCAATGTCTGGGTGACGAACACATCCCACTCGCGTGACCTGCCTAGCCCCACACACAACTCACTCACCTGCTCACGCAAAGACGCCAACTCGACGTCTGGCCGGTAACGTAAGGCGACCGCCAGTACCACGCGCAAGCGGCGCAGTCCCACACGCACCTGATGCAGATATTCTGCGTCCGATCTGAGCAAGACTCCTGGCACATTGGACTGCACATGGGATAGACAATCAGCGATGAGCGACCGCAAAGCATCACTGACGGACTGATCCCTGTGCAAGGGCGAGAAACCGCCCTTCTTGACTGAAGGTTTGGATGCAGAGCAAAGTCGGTAGCCATACTCAGCCTTGCTCGTGTGCTCTACCCGCATAGGGACGATGTCGAGCAATGCCATAGCCAGCTTGAAGAGTTGTCGGGGTTCGCCCGATTTGAGCTCCAGCTCTACTTCAGAGATAGGGTAACTCTGATGTCCTGCGCGTATCTCACCGCTATCCATACACAGCTCGATCTGTGCTCCCTCATATTCCACCAAGCGGATGTTGCGCGAAAAATCAGTGATGAATATTGGTCGTAGATGGTGACGCACGCCGTGAGGCAGTTTCCCACCGCTATCTTTGAGCACTTCGAAGTCGAGTTGTTCTGAAGGAACCGACGCCTCAAATTCGTTGCGCTGATGCAACCCAGCGCTGACTTTCCCGCCCCCCTTCAAGGTCTGTATCCATTGCTTGCCGACGTTGCGTAAGCGCAAGGCCATCGCATGTCGGCTCAATGCTAAATCCGGGGTGTCGTAGTAGATGCTGGTGAGTTTTAGTGTACGAGCGCGACCGCTAGTGAGGGAGCGGACAAAGGGGTGACGCTTGAGCTTGCTCAGATGCTCCGCTGAGATATGAAGCTTGAGTTCGGTCTCGATGCTCACAGCGTCAGAACAACACAGGTCGATCAGGCAACTCATTGGCCTTGTCACCCGTCTGCGGATAATGCTCTGCAAGATGACTGCCTACACTTTCTATTCCTACGATGACACCTTGTTCGAAGTTGCCTTGACGAAATGCGGCTTCCATTTGTTTGCAGATGGACTCCCAAACGGGCTGGCCTAGCTTCTTATGGATGTCACGGTCAGCGACGATCTCGACATCACGGTCTGCCAGCAACAGGTAGATCAGCACCCCGTTGTTTTGCTCGGTGTCCCACACATGCAGATCGGAGAAAACCTCGATGGCACGTTCACGCGCCGATCGTCCTGCCATCAGCGGCTTCCATTGCAAGGCATGTTCGACCGCGAAACGCACCTGTCCCGCGCAGCTTCTCTCTACGTTCGCGATGGCGCGTTCGATGTTATCCAATGCCGCGCGTGGGAAATGACGACGCACCGTGGCTTCGCTGATAGACAGATGTTTGATGACACGTTTGAAATTCATTACCAATCTCCCGAAGCGCCGCCGCCTCCAAATCCACCTCCGCCGCCACC
>JAVBYP010000026.1 GCA_030823965.1 Sideroxydans sp. | reverse complement strand
TCTTGTCGTGATCGAAGTTCGATACCTTCCAATCCTTAGCGGTATGGCAGTTCTCGCATTTATCGCCCAACTTACCTTTGTGCGCCTTGTCGTCATCTTTTTTGTGGCAACCCACGCAGGTCTTGGGTACGCCCTTGTATTTGCTGTCAATGTGGCACTTCAAACATTTCACTTCGATGTGCTTGCCCACCAATTTGAACTCGGTCTTGTCATGATTGAAGGAGGTGCTCTTCCAATCTTTTTCTGTATGGCACTTGGCACAGTCCTTACCCAACTTGCCCTTGTGCGCTTTCTCATCGTCCTTCTCGTGACAGGTGTGACATACGGTAGGGGCTTCGCGGAATTTTTTGCCCGCTTTGTGGCAACTCTCGCACTTCACTTTCTCTGCAAGGTGCCCCCCCTTCAACTCATAGTCGGTGAGTTTGTGGTCGAACTTTTTATGGTCGAAATCAGCCGCCTTGAAATCACGGCCTTTGTGTTCTGCGTGACACTCTTTACATTCTTTGGTGGTGTCGATACGACCGTGATGCCCTTTCTTCTCACTGACGTCCTTGCCCACATCCTTATGGCAATCCATACAGAGCTGTGACTGCGCCTTCTTGTCGAACTTTTTATGACATAGCTCGCACTTCTCTTCCTCCTTGACGTGACCTTTGATCACGTCGCCAGGCATCAAGAGTTTGTTCGCCTGCGCTTGTAGAGGCAGTGCAAACAGGAAACAAGCTAGTGTAAGCGTACGTAAAAAAATCGACATTTTCAGGATCTTTATGTTGATCGTTTAGAAAGCGTGCACGGCGTACACGTGGTAGAAAGCGCTGAACACCATCATATAGACTAGCGGAATGTGGAAGATATGCCACCACGAGAATAAGCGCTCATAGGTGTGGAACTGTGCAGCATCGCGCACGGCTCGTAGGTAATTGGTCAATTTCTCGCGATACTCCAAGCGCATCGCCTCCATACCCGCCAACTGTTGCGCATTAAAATGATGCTCGTCTGCTTGTTTTTGCATCGCAACGTTCAACTCTTTTTGCAATGAACGAGACAATGACGACGCTTCTATGCCGACCTTCAGGAAATTGATGAAACCGTAGCCCGTTTCCGCACCTACTTTTTCTGCACGCTCACGGAAATCACCCAGCGCCTTTTCTACATTCGGCGCAAAACTGAACATGGATTTTACGTCGCCCGTCTCTTCCATCTCCGCATGCAATTCCTTGACTGTGGCTTGGCGACCATACAGACCGTGGTGGATCTTGGTGTAAAAGAAACGCCCGAAGGTGCCACTACCCGATACCAACAGCATGCAATACATCGCCACGGCCGCATTCATCGAGCCTTGCGGATGGATGAATGGGATATAGACGTGGTAAGTGGAATGGAACAAGATGAACAACGGCCCCATGATGCCCAACACCATGTGCCATTTGAACCAGGTAGGGAGAAAACCCAAGTTGCTGATGACGCCCCAGCGCTTGCGCAGGGGATACAGCAAAAGCAATAACATCATGATGCCGCCGGCCAACCCCAAGTTGTAACCAAAATCAAACAACTCCTCGCCGGGGGTGTATAGGGTTTGCGGATACACCACAAAATACCCGCCGAACGTGATGATGCCGACGATGCCGATGAAGATGAGCCAGTTACGATGTTCGGATTGGTTCTTTGCTTTCATTTTTTGATTTGTTGTATCTTATTTGTATGGTGGCGATTGTAATATATGAGTCGCTGAATTGTGTTCTGTTTGCTAGCCACTTAGAATGCCGCGCGCTGTGACAAATGGGATTTTGGGAAGTTCAGATTTCACCACGAGATACTTCACTTAATTTTCAACATCTGCCTTTCAGCATTGATTCAAAAAGCTTTTGCTTTACCCAACTTTTTTCATAGGTCTCTCATCATGGATATCGCAATCTACCTCGTACCGCTCGTCGTCATCTTGTTCATCTACCTGAACGGTAGGCGCACGAAAGAAAAAGAATCGGTCGGGCAGATGAAGGAAGCGATCGCACAAGGACTCACCGAGCCTTCGTCTCTACACCCCGTCATCGATCCTGTTTTATGTTTAGGCTCAGGGAGTTGTGTCAAAGCCTGCCCAGAAGAAGCGTTGGGTATGATCAAAGGCAAAGCGGTCCTCATCAATCCCACCCTATGTATCGGCCATGGCGCGTGCGCTGCCGCCTGCCCACAAGATGCCATCACACTGGTTTTCGGCACAGAGAAGCGCGGCATGGACATCCCACAGGTCGATCCATCTTTCGAGACCAACGTGAAAGGCATCTTCATCGCTGGCGAACTGGGCGGAATGGGATTGATTCGCAAATCAGCATCTCAGGGCAGCCAAGCCATGGATTCCATCGCCAAACTGAAAGGCAGTGCCAATCAGTACGACGTCGTGATCATTGGCGCAGGCCCCGCAGGGCTTGGGGCTTCATTAGGTGCCATACACCACAAGTTGCGTTACGTCACACTCGAACAAGAAAGCTCACTTGGTGGCGCGATCTTCCAATATCCGCGCAATAAAGTGGCGATGACCGCGCCCGTTAAGCTGCCTGTGATCGGCGAGATGCATTTCAAGGAAGTCAGCAAGGAACGCTTGCTCGAATGGTGGCTGGACATCATCGCAAAGACAGGCATCCAACTGCACTACAACGAACGCATGGAGACCATCACAAAGACCGACAAGGGCTTCATCGTCAAGACACCCAATGGCTCGTATGAGACACGCACTGTGTTGCTCGCTATCGGTCGTCGTGGCACACCGCGCAAACTGGGCTGTCCGGGAGAAGAATTGCCGAAGGTGGTCTATCGCCTCATCGACCCTGAGCAGTATCGCAACATGCATGTGGTGGTGGTGGGCGGCGGCGATAGT
>JAVBYP010000013.1 GCA_030823965.1 Sideroxydans sp. | reverse complement strand
TGGGGCGTGAATGGCGCCGCTGTCTGCGCATGAAGAAGCCACTCTCTATCGTCATGTTGGACATCGACTACTTCAAACTCTTCAACGACAAGTACGGCCACCAACTCGGTGACGAGTGTTTGAAGGCTGTCGCTGCGCAGATCGCCAAAGCCGCACCACGCGCGAGTGACCTTGCGGCACGTTACGGTGGCGAAGAATTCATGTTGGTGTTGGGTGAGACGGACGAAGGCGGCGCGATGTGGATGGCTGAGCGTGTGCGTCAGATGGTCGCCGAACTGAAGGTGAGACACTACGCGACGGACAGCAAGTTCGTCTCCATCAGTTGCGGTGTGGTGTCAGTGATGCCAGACGAGAAGATGTCGATATCGACACTCATCGAATCGGCTGATGCGGCTTTGTATCACGCGAAGCGAAGCGGGCGTGACCGCGTGGTCGCCGGCGTGTATGGCAAGTTTCAGTTAGGGTAGTCCGCCCAGTTGTTGGGTGTCTCGTACAAGCGGATACGCTCCAGACGAAGATGGTTGCCGTAGGTGTCGCGATACGCACCTACCAAAGTCTCGAACGCCACCAGCGCCAGATTCTCCACAGTAGGGATCACATCGAGCACCACCGTCTTGTGGTCAGGCATCGTCGCCAAGAAATCCATCATCACCTTGTCGCCGCGATATACCAAGAACGCGTGATCCCACGCATCCACGACTTGCTCTTTTGCGATGCGTTTCACATCCGAGAAATCCATCACCATGCCTTCATCCGAAACGCCCGCCGCCTTGATGACCTCACCCGATAGGGTGATCTCGATGGCATAACGATGGCCGTGCAGATGTTTGCACTGGCTGTTGTGGTTAGGGATGCGGTGACCGGCATCGAATTCAAGCCTGCGTGTTATTTTCATGGTGTGGTGCGTGAAAGTGAGTGGCGCGGATTATAGCTTGAAGGCCTTCACAGCATCCTTGAATGCGCGTAACGCACCTTCATCGTTGGTTCCGGCATAACGCAGATCGGTGTATCGCGTGGCGATGTCGTGCATCGCATCCGCCAGATGCGGGCGTGCCGCGCTGACGCGCGCAGCGTAGTCTTCTGGCCCCTCATGCGGCGCACGTGCCAAGCCCGCCTTCGCCAGTTTCTTGCTCACTTTGAGCCATGCTGCTTGCACGGGGTCGTTCTGTCGCACGACCAAACGTCGCAACAGGATGAGCGTGAAGATGCCGACCAGTATGAAGATGCCCGCCAGCATGTTCATCGCCAACTTCTGCCATGTGATGTCTTCCATGCCCAATCGAGTCAGGAAGGCGAACTGGCGTTCCGAGTTGTAACCCAGCACCCATTGGTTCCATTGGTTCGATAGCGCATCCCAGTTGAAGCGTAACTCGCGCATCCATTGTGGTGGGTTGCGTGCCATGAAGGGCAGGGCAGCATTGTCGGGTAGGGCGGCACTCAAGCCACTCTGTATGCGTGCGGGTGAGATCGCGGCAGTGGGGTCGACGCGCACCCAGCCTCTGTTCTTTAGCCATACCTCGGCCCATGCGTGGGCGTCGGCTTGACGCAGGATGTAGTAACCCCCCAGCTCGTTGAATTCGCCGCCTTGGTAGCCGGTCACCACGCGTGCCGGCACACCGGCCGCGCGCATCAGGAACACGAAGCTGCTGGCGTAGTGTTCGCAGAAGCCTTGCTTGGTGGTGAATAGGAAATCATCGACATTGTGGGTGCCGAGTAGGGGGGGCTCTAGGGTGTAAGAGAAAGCGTTCTGATTGAAATATCTGAGCGCAGTGTTGGCGATCGCCTCGTCGTTTTTTTCATTGCTGCGCCACTCGGCGGCAAGTCGTAGTGCTTTAGGGTTGTAGCCGCGCGGCAGATCCAATGCACGCTTCATTTGCTGCGGTGGCTCGTTCAGGTTCGCACGGTAGCTGAGTTGCGAGCGGGCGTTGTAGCGCAGCCTAGCATTGACTGGTGTGCGATTCAGTAATTGAAAATCAGGCGCCATGTCAGCGGCGACAGAGATGTTGGTGGGCATGTCCAGTGCGAACAGCCACCGCTTATTGTGAGGCTCCAGCGTCACCGTGTAATCCACGGGCATCCCCACATCTGAGAGTGTCGGTTTCTGCAAGGTCGCATTCTGTCCGCGCTTCCAAGTCGTGCCATCGAAATCCCACAACACGGGGCCGCGCCAATACATCTGCGCGCGCATGGGGGCTGTGCCGCTGAAGGTGGCGCGGAACGCAACTTCATCAGAGAGCGAGAGCTTGCTCATGCTGCCGGGAGACATGGTGTCGGAGAGGCCGCTCTTGGCGTATGCGTCTTGCGGCATGCCCCACAGCGGACCTTGGATGCGCGGGAACAACACGAACAAGATGAGTGAGAGCGGAATGGCTTGTAGCAACAGCAACCCAGCGATGCGTAATCGCGGTTTGAGTGCGAGCGCGCCAGTCTGCAAGTTCACCCAAGTCGCCACGATGACGATGAGCGTGAACAGCATGAACAATGCCGTGGGGATGCTCTGCGAGTAGAAGAAATTGGTGATGATGATGAAGCAGGAGAGATAGATCAGCACCGTGGCGTCGCGCACCGCTTTCAGTTCCAGCAACTTGAGCGAAGCGAGCAGGATGAGCAAGGTCACACCGACCTCGCGTCCGAACAGCGTGCGGAAGCCGATGCCGATGGCGGCGACCCCGGCGATGGTGATGAGTAACAGCAGCCAGCGTGATGGGAGCGGCGTGCCGCGATAAGCCAGATAGCCACGCCAGCCCAACAAGGCGACGCACATCGCACTGACCCAGATCGGCAGATGTTCTGCGTGGGGTGCGCTGACCAATAGGATGGAAGCGATGAGGCCGTAGATGAGCGGGGCGGTGAGCTTCATTTGTCACCCATCCCAT
>JAVBYP010000213.1 GCA_030823965.1 Sideroxydans sp. | reverse complement strand
GCAACGCCTCGACAGGATCTAGTCTTGCTGCACGCATCGCCGGTGCTACACCTGCGACAAGACCGATGGTCACTGCCGTCAATTCTGCCAGCACGGCGTACAACCAAGGCGTATGCACAGGCAATGAAGGGATGAGCAGATGCAATCCCTGTGCGATGCCGACACCGATGAGTAGCCCCATGATGCCCCCCAAAGCGGAGAGCATGATGGCTTCACCGAGGAACAACATCAGCACCTGATTCTCTCGTGCGCCCAGTGCGCGTAGCAAACCGATCTCGGCGGTACGTTCGGTGACGGCCATCGTCATGATGGTGAGGATGCCGACCGCGCCGACCAGTAGTGAGATGCCACCCAATGCCGCAACGGCGAAGGTGAGCACGTTCAACACCGAGCCCAATACTTCGAGCGCTTCCTCTTGTGAGATGAGGGTGAAGTCCTCGCGTCCATGGCGTTCGACCATTCGATCTTTGATGAGGCGGGTGACCTGCTCCGCAGCCACATCTGCGCGGTAAGCAACCTGGATCTCCATCAATCCGGGACGGTTCAACAACTCCATCGCACGCGCGGCGGGGATGTACACCGCATCATCCAAGTCCATGCCGAGCACTTGCCCCTTGGGCTCCATCACTCCGATGACGCGGTAACGCTGGCCACCCACGCGCAGATACTCACCTAAAGGATTCTGCCCTGCGAAAAGCTCTTGACGCACCTTCGCACCCAGTACCACGAATGCACGCGCCTGTTCGTCATCTGCATCAGGCCAGAATGTACCGCTCTGTACTTTCATGGTGAAGGCTTTGGCAAATTCGCGCCCCTCACCGAATATAGTGGTACGGCGCGTCTTACCATTGAACTTCAACTCAACATTACCCATCACTGAAGGGTTCACACTCTCCACGTATGGCAGGCGACGTAATGCATCTGCGTCTTCCAATGATAGCTGGCGGGACGAACCGAACACGCCGACGTTACTGCCCTGCGTCTGCGTCTTACCTGGTTGTATCGAGATGATGTTGGTGCCGAATTGCGAGAATTCTTGCAGCACGAACTGGTGCAATCCTTCACCGATGGAGGTCAACAGGATGACTGCTGCGATGCCGATGGCGATACCCAGCCCCGTGAGGAAACTGCGCATCCTTGCTGCAAGGAAACTGGAAGTGGTGAGCGTGAGGAAGTCGCGGTAGTACATGATCTATCGTCCTGCCAACGCGGCCACGGGATCGAGCCGAGCTGCACGTCGTGCCGGCCATACGCTGAACAAGATGCCCGTACCGAGCGCCGTACCACATGCCGCGATGACTGCCCACCACGGTGGCGAAACAGGCAGACTGGGATAGACCTGTCCGATGATGGTGCTGCCCACATAGCCAAGCACCAACCCAGCGATGCTGCCGATGCTCGAAAGCAAGGCCGCTTCCGCAAAGAACAAAGAGCGTATCTGTTTGGGGGGGGCGCCCAAGGCCTTGAGCAGTCCGATCTCTTTCACGCGCTGCGCCACCGCGATGAGCATGACGTTCATGATGAGCACCCCTGCCACCGCCAAGCTGATAGCGGCGATGCCGCCTACAGCCATGGTGAGTGCAGTGAGGATGCGATCGAAGGTGGCGAGTACCGCATCCTGCGTGATGACGGTGACATCTTTCTCTCCGCCATGACGTTGGAACATGATGGCTTCGGCATCGCTCTTGGCTTGCTCGATGAAGTCTCGATTCTTGGCTTCGATAAGGACACGGAACAAGCCAGAGGTATTGAACAATTGATGCGCAGAAGCGACAGGGATGATGACCAACTCATCGGTGCGCATACCCATGGATTCACCCTGCGATGACAAGATACCGATGACACGGAAACGCCTATCCCCCAACCGCACCCACTGCCCCACCGCTTGCTCATTGCCGAACAGCTCCTGCTTCATCTGGTTACCCAGCACGCACACCGATGCGCTTTCGTGGATGTCACCTGCGGGGAGGAACTTGCCGATGCCCATGCTCATATGACGCACTTCGAGCAGATCGGAGGTGGAACCTAACACCACCACATCACGATTCAGAGCATCGCGCGACAAGGTGGCGGAGCCGACCGTGAGTGGCGCGATGCGTTTGACGGCACGACTCGCGGCGATGGCTTCTGCATCATCCAGCGTGATCTCTTTGGGGATCTGACCGACCAACATGCCAGGACCTAGTCCTGCTGTTTCAGTTCGTCCTGGCAACACGATGACGAGGTTGGTGCCTAACGAGGCGAACTGATCAACCACGTAGCGGCGCGCGCCCTCGCCCAATGCGGTGAGCACCACCACAGATGCCACGCCGATGGACATGGCGAGGATCATCAACAAGGTTCGTGTGGGACTTCCCCGCAGACTACCGGATGCGAACAGCAGGGTGTCGGTGAGTTTCATGCCGTGTGTCGTTCATCGGAACGGATGGCGCCATCCAACATGTGGATCTGCCGATGGGCACGCGCACCGATCTCGGCGTCATGCGTCACCACCACTAGGGTGATGCCCTGTTCTAGCAATCCCTCCAACAACTTGAGCACCTCCCATCCCGTGGCGCGGTCCAGATTGCCGGTCGGTTCATCCGCCAACAACACGGTGGGCTTCATCACCGTGGCGCGTGCGATGGCGACGCGCTGACGCTGACCTCCGGAGAGCTGGTCTGGCCTATGGTCTGCGCGTGCACTCAAGCCGTAGTTCTGCATCAAGACTTCGACACGTTGCTTGCGCTCTTCCGGCGCGATACCCGCCAAAATCATTGGCAATTCGACGTTCTGCGCCGCAGTGAGGCGCGGCACCAGATGGAAGGATTGGAACACGAAGCCGATCTTCTCTCTGCGCACTTGGGCTTGCTGCTCATCGGTCAGATCGGTGACATTACCGCCA
>JAVBYP010000132.1 GCA_030823965.1 Sideroxydans sp. | reverse complement strand
TTAGGCCCACCCTATAAATGCCTATTCCAGCGCCCCTTGCCAGAGCATGTTGTAACCCAATTCCTTGCTCTCGACACACAACTTGGCCAAAGCCGCGAATTTATCCTTGAATGCCTTGTCTGCGTGCGAGCGTTCATGCTCCTCGAAAGACTTCCAGTAGGTCACGATCGCAATATGCTTCTCCGCCGATCTCGAATCGCTCAACGAACCTTCGTCCGAAACGAAACCAGAGAACTCATAGACCTGGCCAGCAATGAATCCGCCCTTGTCGCCGCCGTAAGTCTCCTTCACCACATTGCACATCTCGGCCAGCGCCAATTCCACATCTTCGAAAGCCACATCAGGTTTGATCGTGGCCGTATTGAAAAGCATCTTCGCCCCAAAAGGGATAGTGACAGGTGAGAACATGATGAACCTCCAGTTGAAGTGAATCCGGTTAAAAAGAACCGCTCAAGCCAACCACAGTATCGGCACTGTGTACCTTTGCATGCATTCCTTCAACCCCGAGCATCATGGGGTTGCTGCCCCCATCAGCTCGCTAAGTTATTCGTATCAAAGGGGCGTATGCGGATAGCCAAAACAATACATCTTGCTCGGCGTCGTTCTGTCGTGATACGTGATCAACACGCCATAGGATGTGGATACCCAACGCTCACTACCTGACGGCTTGTAATCGATCCCCATCGCGGCTTTCACCTTCTCGACCAGCTTTTCAGGAGTGTCCTTGAATGTGGCGCCGATAAAATCGATGCCCAGGCCCACGAACACATATTCGACCGGAGAATCGAAGAGACTCTCATTCACTTTCCACCAATTCGCACCACCGGCACTGAATGCAGGTGCACCAAAGTGAGTCATCATGTAGTCGTTGAAATAATCCGAGCTCACCTGATCCCGGCACACCAATGCGGAACCGATCACGATCGGAAAATGAGTCGGCGCTGCGGTCGCCAGACCGCAGACCAACATCGACAACCAGATCGTATTTCGAAGGATCGTAATCATGCGCAGAGAATGCACGATCCGTGACTTGCACTCCGTGCGCAACGACACACAGGCATGCAAAAAGGGTCAGCTCAGCTTCGGCTTTGTTTTCAACAACTACACTTCTAGATAACTATTGGGATGCTGACTCTGACGTCTGCTATGGGGCGCTACTTATCCAGCGAATCAGGATTCTTCAACGATTTTTTCTCTTCTGATGCAAGACGGCGCTCCACCTTCTTCACATCTTCAGCAGCAGGCAAACTCTCAGGACGAATGCCTCGTTCGAGCAAAGTCTTGCGAACGGCTTCATTGTTGGTGACATGTTCGCTGGAGATCGCACCCTCGCTCATCAGTCTGTTTTGCTTGGCGTTGAAAATCGTGATCTCGGTAGCGAAGTCCTTGGCCTTAAGAATGATGGTGGGGGCAAAGTCGGCCAAGGGGCGGCTATCGGGCACTTTCCATTGTGACTTCATCGCCTGCGTGGATCTACCAAACAGTGCGTGATCGCCTTTGCTACGAATCAAAGCGAAATCCTGATTACCCCCTGTTTCCTCGTAGATGACTTGCGACAACTCTTTTTCCGTAGCGGTGAGCTTCTTACGTGCAGAGATACGCTCCGCCTCCAGCAGGCGCTGCTCGATCAACTCAGCCCTGCGAGATTGAATAGCAAAGTAAGTCTGCGCAAAAGCGATCTCTTGCTTCCTTGGATCGCCGTTCTGCGCGATTAGGTAGCAAGCGTATCTGCTGAGCATCATCTCTTCGACTTCTTTCTCCGCCCCTTTGGGCATTTGGATCGTTTTGTTGACGTCAACAAAATGATCTGAAATCGCATGATCAGACACTTCACAGGCTGTTTTAGCTTTGGAAATAACGGCGATGAAATTGCGCCACTCGGTATAACCCAACAGATGCTGCAAATCACGCGCAAGCCAGAACTCGACACCACTGTCGGTCTGCTGCGCGTGTGCTTCAAAGGTATCTGCCAGCGAATGAATGAGGTCGGTTTTCATGGAGTGACTCCGTGCGTATTTCATACAAAGCGCATTGCTATCTTGCCTACAAGAACCCTAGCCAATGCTGCACTTTCTAGCTAGTCGGGCGCGCTCAATTTTAGAGAACGTTCGTTCTTATGTCAAACTTTAGCCAACTAATATCGCAATCAACAAACAAAGAGGCTTGCATCTCTGCAAGCCTCTTTAACCAACTTGAACTCAAGCTCAAAACAATTGCGATGTTGCCTTACTGCTTACACATCGCATGCACATCGCCCAAAGCTTTGTTCAGCGCAGCGGCATCGTCGGGGGTGTTCATCAAAAACAAGAGGCGGATGGTGTCGAGCGCAGCACCCTTCTCCACGATGTCTTTCGGGTAGCCATATTCATCCGCCATCCACAGATCATCTTTAGGTGCATCCCAGTAGATGTCAGAAGTGCGCACAGAGAATTTCCTTGCGCCATCGTCTTTCTGTAACGACATCGAGATAGCGATGTTGTTACCTTCTTTGAGTTTGCGCTCTTCGAAGTAGATGGCATACGTCTCTAAGCCGCCACCATACGAAGTCACCTTGCCCAACTCGCCGAATGAAGCGCGACTGACCTTTTGCATATCCACCGACGAACTGATCTTGAAATGCTTGCGCCCAGCAAAAGCATTGCCGTGCTCCACCTGCATATCCTCATCCACCAGCAATCGGCAACCATCGAACTTCACCGTCCGCTCGATCTCCTCTGGTGTGCGCTTCTTCAGATTCTTATCCACCACCGGCTTCATCAACAGCTCTGCCACCGCGCGTTGCGCTGCGGCTAACTTAGGATCGGCAGACAACTGAATGGCGGGAGTTGAAACCACAGGCGCAACCGCCGCAGACACCACTGCGCCGCCTTCCATCACGCAAGCATCAGCCGCCAGCATC
>JAVBYP010000117.1 GCA_030823965.1 Sideroxydans sp. | reverse complement strand
CGCTTCACCTTTGCCATCCTTTGTGACTACGCCATACCGTGTGAGTGCACCTATACGAACCTCAGCCACATCGCTGACGCGAGTCGGATTGCCTTGTGTCGTCGAGATGACGATGTCGCGCACGTCTTGTAAGGTCTTGATGCTTCCTTCAGCTCTTACTAGCAGTGCTTCATCGCCGTCGCTGATGCGGCCTGCACCATCATTGCGGTTGTTTGATTGAATAGCTTCTTGTAGCGCAGCAAAAGAGATGCCGTGCGAAGCGAGCGCATTGTGGTCTGGCACTATCTCAAAGCTGCGTGCCATGCCGCCCAATGAATTCACATCAGCCACTCCGGGCAATGTGCGCAAGGCTGGGCGAATCGTCCAATCTAAGATGGTGCGGCGTTGTTCTAGCGAGATACCTTCACCTTCGACGGTGAACATGAACATCTCTCCCAGTGGTGTAGTGATGGGGGCAAGTCCACCGGATACGTCGGGCGGCAGGTCGCGAATAGCATTGTTCAGACGTTCAGCAACTTGCTGGCGTGCCCAATAGATATCAGTGCTGTCGGTAAAGTCGATGGTGATGTCGGCGATGGCATATTTTGAGATCGAGCGCAGTACGCGTTGATTGGGGATGCCAAGCATCTCCAGCTCGATAGGTGCGACGATGCGCGCTTCTACTTCCTCGGGGGTCATCCCCGGGGCTTTCATGATCATCTTGACTTGAGTGGTCGAGACATCTGGGAAGGCATCGATAGGAAGGTCATGGAAAGCGCTGAAGCCTGCCCCAACGACTAGTAGCGTGAGCGCGCCAGACAGTAAGCGCTGCGTCAGCGAAAATTCAACTAATTTAGACAGCATCACTCGCCCCCGCCAATGCCCATCGCGGAGGATTTCAGCGCTGAGATGCCTTGAACGGCGATCTGTTCGTCACCCTTGAGTGCAGCGCTGATCACGCTGGTTTGAGCGCCTTCACTTAGGACAGTCACCGCTTCGGTGCGGAAGCCGCTCGGGATTTTGATGAAGACTAGTGTTTTGTTGTCTAGTCGCGATATAGCGCTGTTGGGGATGTTCCATTGGGCGGAAGAGCCGCTCTGCGTGGAGATCGTCGCCTCGACGAATTGGCCTGGGCGTAGATTGGAAGCGCCATCACGGATAAGCGCGCGCACCAATATCGTTTGGTTCCCGCCACTCAAGCTACGTCCTACTGCGGTTAGTTTGCCCTTGGCATCGAAAGCCGGGATCACTACCGTTGCCCCTACCTTCAGGTTGCGCGCGCTTGAGAGTGGCACTTGTATCTCTAGTGCTAGCGGCTCCAACTCGGCTACCTTGAAAAGAGGGGTGGCTGCATCTAAACGTTGGCCAGAACTGGCTGTTTTTTCAAGGATCACACCGCTGATGGGTGAAGTGATAGACAGTACGCTGCTTAGATTATTGTTGGATTGCAAGTGTGCGATGGCATTTTCTGACATGCCAGATAGCTTGAGCGCTTGTTTGCGCTCTGACATGGCCGCATTGGCTTCGCGCTGCTGGCTCTGTGTCGCGCGCAGGCGGCTCTCTGCAATGATCCCATCTTTCCATAACTGTTCATCGCGCAAGAGATTCTCTTTTGCGAGTTGTGCCTGCGTGTAAGCCTGCAACAAGCCACGTTGAGCTTCAGCGAGAGCAGGACTTTGCAATGTTGCAAGTACCTGTCCTTTTGTCACTGAATCGCCCACGCCCACTAAAGTCTGTTCGACCATTGCTGCTAATGGCGTGCTCACCGTGAATAATTGGTTGCTAGGGATGACAACTTGGGCGGGCATTCCTGAGAGCTCACCTTGTTGTTTCGGTGGGAGCGGTGCGGTCAAGATACCTAATTTGTTTATTTGGACTTCCGATAGTGCGAGATCTTGAGCTGATGCGTATTGAGTTAGTTGAAATATGGCTAATACAGATATGCAAATTCTTTTCATTACGTTGTATCCCCGAGGTGCGTGCTCAATATTTCTATATTTAAGCCGTGATTCTAATTTAACTGCCGTTTACATGTCGCATCATGAATGGATGTTGCGGCTCAGCATCTACATACATCTGCACGGGTAGGCTTGTTATTGGCTGTTTAGTTCCCATTAGCTAGTGAGAAGGTATGAAGGTCTTTGCATATGCATAATATTTTCAATAAGAGCTTGACCGAGTGTGGCTACGTCCATACAATGCCGCCCCTCAGACGCGGGGTGGAGCAGTCTGGCAGCTCGTCGGGCTCATAACCCGAAGGTCGTAGGTTCAAATCCTGCCCCCGCAACCAGATAAAAATGGTGTGAAAAAATAAAGTTGACGAAAATCGTTTGCTCTATATAATGCGCACCTCTTCGACGCCGAGGCGATGAAGAAAGAGATAAAAAGTTCTTTAAAAATATATAAAAAACAATCGATTAGTGTGGGTGATTGTGTTGAGGCAGACGAGTATCGCTTAGGCGAATGCGAGTCGACTCAAGACATAAAAGTAGTAGCTCACACTAAACGAAAATACATTAAGTAAATTCGCTTTGAGTGAGATCAGTCTGGGTGTTAGAGCCTGGACTTAAAATTGCTAGAAGATTGAACTGAAGAGTTTGATCCTGGCTCAGATTGAACGCTGGCGGCATGCTTTACACATGCAAGTCGAACGGCAGCATAGGTGCTTGCACCTGATGGCGAGTGGCGAACGGGTGAGTAATGTATCGGAACATATCCGCAAGTGGGGGATAACGTAGCGAAAGTTACGCTAATACCGCATATTCCCTGAGGGGGAAAGGAGGGGATCCGCAAGGACCTTTCGCTTACGGAGTGGCCGATATCAGATTAGCTAGTTGGTGAGGTAAAGGCTCACCAAGGCGACGATCTGTAGCGGGTCTGAGAGGATGATCCGCCACACTGGGACTGAGACACGGCCCAGACTCCT
>JAVBYP010000196.1 GCA_030823965.1 Sideroxydans sp. | reverse complement strand
CCTTAGTGCAATAACGATCACACCCCGCGCATTCCTAAGAAAATGGATTGCGACTCACTTGGTCACCTTGCCACGCGTCACCCACAGACTGGCGAACATGAAGGTGGCGATGATGAGAGCGACGATGCCTAGCGACAGCCCCACTGGGATCTTGTAAAAGTCGACGATCAGCATCTTGGTTCCCACGAACACCAGCACCATGGCTAGGCCGTATTTCAGCAGATGGAATCGATCCGCTATCTCTGCCAACATGAAATACATCGCGCGCAACCCCAGAATGGCAAAGATATTCGAAGTGAACACGATGAAGGGGTCTGTCGTGATCGCAAAGATCGCGGGGATCGAGTCGACAGCAAAGATCAGGTCGGATAACTCGATCATGACGAGCACCAAAAATAATGGCGTGAACGTTCTCACTCCATTTTCATACACCCAGAATTTTTCGCCGCGATAGTCTGGTGTCAGCCGCAGATGACGCTTGAACCAATTGACGAGGGGATTCTTGCTCATGTCTGGCTCGACCTCGGCAAACATCAACATCTTGATGCCGGTTACAACGAGGAATGCGCCAAACAGATACAGCAACCAGTGGAATTCTTGTACCAACCATGCGCCCGCCACGATCATGATGGCACGCATCACGATCGCACCGATCACACCGTAGATCAGTACGCGCCGCTGAAACTCAGCCGGCACCGCAAAGAAAGTAAAGATCATCAAGAAAACGAAGATGTTGTCTACCGCCAGCGATTTCTCGATCAGGTAGCCGGTCAGAAACTCCATCGCCTTGGTATCTGCCACTTCACTGCCGTATACGCCATTGAGATAGCGCCACAACCCAAGGTTGAACAACATAGCCAACATGAACCAAACCGCTGACCACGCCGCCGCCTCTTTGAAGCTGACCTTGTGCGCCTTGTTACCCCCAACCAGAAACAGATCGACGGCAAGCATCACCAAAACAAACCCGATGAATACCGCCCACATCCAAGGTTCACCAATATGCAATGCTGCGTCCATGTCGCACCTCTAGTTGAATTAATTCAGCGTTAACGGATTCTCTGTCCAACCCACACACACCGCAAGTCTCTTCGCCATCTCGCTCCGCCCACTTGCGAACCCACCTGTGAGCACGAACCCCGTCATATCGTTCCGCTCAACAAAGAAAAAAGCCGCGACAAATGCTTCGCGGCTTTCTTGCACAACAACTGGGTTGGGGCGGCAGTGTGACTTGAACGACTGCTTCTAACCCCAAGCGGACTGTCGGAATTCACCGAGGCAGTCGTTCAACGTTCAGGGTCCCTGTTGATGGATGGGTTGGGCCTCAGATGTCCCATATCTCGCCCTTCGCTAAGTGCTCTTGAATCTCGGGCGGATTCCGACGAACCTTGGGATGGTTTGCAAGAACAAGGCGCAGCGTACGGAGCGCGTCATATGCGTCGATCATGATCTTGCGCTGTTCCTTGAAGTAGGTCAGGTCGAAGAGGTTCTCATTCACGGCATGTGCTGGCTTCTGCCGCAGACGGCGAACCGTTCGGAATGCCGTGAACATACGTTCGAAGGGCTTCGGGTCTGCCGGACGAAAGTACTTGCGGAGCCACTCCTCCAACAGTGCGAGAGTGCCTTTTTGCCTTACCTCAATCTTTCCATCGGGTCGAGCCTTATCCTCTTCAAGAAGTACATCGTTCTCGAAGAACGCCTTGTCGATGTTGTCCGACAACATCTTGTCCAGTAGCAAAACGAAGGTATTGAACTCTGCAAGTGTTGGGCGAAGCAGGAATCCAAAATCCTTCGGTCTCTCGGACTGAAACACATTTCGGAATAGCGCTGGCTTTCCAATTAGCGCGGCCATTTGGTTGATGACCTTCAGTTCCAGTGTGAACGCCTCGAATATCGAGATTCGGGTGCCCCAATCACCGAGAATGCTGTTGCGATAATAATCAGGGTGGAGTTTGTATTCGCCGGAAAGCATCTTGGCGTGCCACACACGCTGGTGCTCTGGACTCAGATCTGCCAAGTAGCGCACAAATACCGCGACTGCTCGGTTCATATCTTTGTCATATGCAAAGCCAAAGGATTGCATGAGCACTTGGTCGTGCTTCGGCATCGACAGGTTCTCGAAGTACTCATCCTTGATCGAAATGGAGCCATTGATAAAGTTGGTTTCGTAGTAGTACCGTGGATCGTTCCGATAATGTTCTAGAACGGAAAGATCAAATGCGCGGTGCTCCAATTGCCCATAGCCACGCGCGAGTTCCAAGTCGAATGGGCGACCTTCGAATCGTGAATCTAGGGGAAGCTTTGCTAGGTGCTTCTTTCCCGGATACACACAGACAGAGTCAGTGAGTCCCAATTCCTTCAGGAACTCAAGCTGCTGCCCATGAGTAATGTGGGAGAACGCCTTGATGTGAGGGTTTGGGTGAACGTTGCCAAAAAGCAGATCGACTTCTTCGGACATGACCAATCTCTCAAGCAATTCACTTGTAGAGAGCATGTCGAGTCCGAGGTGCTTTCTAAGTGTCCGGACTGGAACACCGTTAAAGTCTCGCGAAGAGAGATAGAACTCGCTGATGTAGTCGAGAGCGGCCGAGTCGGTCATGTTGCCTCTGAGGCCCAACAGTTATTAGACAGACCCATCGGTCTGTACTGTTGAAAATAGTGTGGAATGCATGTTTTCGATAAGCAATTGATTCATTGAAGTACGCGCCCATAATCGTTCCTCATATGCATAATATTTCGGACAGATGATGACATTCCGTTGCTGGCCGAAAAAAGACATTCGTCCTTGCATGAATACTACACTTCAAAAAGACTTCTCAACAGCCAAGAATTCTTTTGGTTACGACATCACGCGGCGATGAAACTGCCGCATGAGTCTCCACCGAAAGAACGCCAGAGTTACGGTACGCAATATTTTGCCTACTCTTC
>JAVBYP010000108.1 GCA_030823965.1 Sideroxydans sp. | reverse complement strand
TCCGCTTTCGCAAGACAGCCTTTGGCGTTCCCTTGGCCTCTTCAATCTGTATCGGTTGACGCTCGGCGGCGTGTTGATGCTGGTGCCCTCGCTGTTCGGCGAGATTTTCACGCTCAATGTGCACAATCAGCGCTGGTTCTTCTGGATATCCGTGTTCTATGCGGTGATGGTGTGCGTGTCGGCCTTGATCGTCATGTTGCGCTGGCCGCGTCCGATGCTGCAGCTGGCATTCCAGATCGGTGTCGATATCGCCGTGTTGACGGCGCTGACCTATTTTGGCGGCGGTATACAGAGCAACTTGGGGATGTTATTGCTGGTCTCGTTGGCGTTGGGCGGCATGATCGCCCGTGGTGGGCGCATCACCCTGTTGTTCGCTGCGTTGGCCAGTATCGCCATCCTGCTCGAACATAGTTATGCGGTGTTGGCGAGTGACGCCACGATCGCGCAGTTCTTGCAGGCGGGTATCCTCAGCACTTCCTATTTTGCGGTGGCGTGGCTGGCGCATACCTTATCCAAGTATGCGGTGGCGAGTGAGCGATTAGCTTTTATGCGTGGCGTGGATCTGTCCAATATGGCCGAGGCGAATCGCTTGATGATCCAAGACATGCCAGACGGTGTGTTGGTGGTGGATGAACGTGGCGTGGTACGCCAATCCAACCCCGGGGCCGAGCGTATGTTGGGCTATTCCTTCCGATCTGGTGAATCGATAAGACTGGCGGATTGCTCTCCTTTATTAGAAGCGTTGTTCGCGGCGTGGCGTCAGAATAAGGCGCTTGGGCATGAGGTATTGCGTTTGCCAGTCAGCAACCAGATGGCGCGTATCCGTTTCTTGCCTGTCGAACGCGATGGCTTTTGGGGGGCGGTGATCGTGCTGGAGGATATCCAGCGTGCACAAGAGCAGGCACAGCAAGTCAAACTGGCCGCGCTGGGCAGACTCACAGCGAACATCGCACATGAGGTGCGCAATCCTTTGTCTTCCATCAGTTACGCGACCGAGTTATTGAAGGAGGGTAGTCAAGACGCCGCCAAAGATCGCTTGTTGCAGATCATTCTGGACAATACCTCTCGTCTCAACCGTATCGTGCAGGACGTGATGCAGGTGAATAGGCGCGACCGTGTGCAAGCCGAGCGACTGGACATCGCTTTGCGTTTGCCTGCTTTCATTGAGAATCTATGCCAAGTCGAAGGGGTTTCGCCGGATGTGTTCAAAGTAGACATAGCGGGAAGCTGTGTGGTGAATTTCGACCGAGGTCATCTGGAGCAGGTCTTGTGGAACGTGTGCCGCAATGCTTTGCGCTATAGTCAGAAGCAGGCGGGTAGCGTCAATATTCGCGTGGTGAGTGATGCTGATGAGCGGGTGACTTTGGATATCATCGATGATGGCAAAGGCGTCATGCCTGAGGCAGTGCAGAAATTGTTCGAGCCGTTCAATACGACGGATGCGGGAGGAACAGGGTTGGGTCTGTATATCGCCCGCGAACTGTGTGAGGCCAATGGGGCGCGCATCGAGTATCTTGCTGCCGAGCAAGGTGGCGCTTGCTTCCGCATCTTGTTCGGCATGTCGATGAATGATGAAAGGGGTGGCTGAGGTGGTTACGAATATTCCGCGCGTTCTGATCGTGGATGATGAGGCGGATATCTTGGAGTTGCTAGAACTGGCACTCACGCGCATGGGCTTGGAGGTGGAGTGTGCCAACGGGGTGCAGCGCGCCTTGCAGCGGCTCGATTCGAGCAAGTTCGATCTATGCCTCACGGATATGCGCATGCCTGACGGGGATGGGTTAGCGGTTTTGCGACATATCAGCGAGAACGGCCTTGATCTGCCGGTGGCGGTGATCACGGCGCATGGCAATCTGGAGAATGCGGTCGCCGCGCTGAAGGCGGGCGCGTTCGACTATCTTTCCAAGCCGGTCGCATTGGATCAGCTGCGTTCCTTAGTGAGCTCCGCCTTGCGTTTGCCGCATGGAGAGGCCAAGTCAGTTAAAGATGGGACGCTGCTGTTGGGCGATTCACCTGCGATGCAGCAAGTTCGTGACCTAGTTGCTCGTGTGGCGCGTAGCCAGGCGCCAGTGCATATCAGTGGCGAATCCGGTAGCGGTAAAGAATTGGCGGCGAGGATGCTGGTGGAACAGAGTGCCCGTCGCGGTCAGCCCTTCGTTCCCGTGAACTGCGGTGCGATCCCAGAGAATCTGATGGAAAGTGAGTTCTTTGGTTATCGCAAAGGTGCATTTACGGGGGCAGACAAGGATAAGGAGGGCTTCTTCCAAGCGGCGAACCAAGGGACTCTGCTGCTTGATGAAGTGGCCGACCTGCCTTTGGCGATGCAGGTCAAGCTGTTGCGCGTGATCCAAGAGAAGAAGGTGCGTCGTGTAGGGGCGACCGATGAGGAGGTCGTGGATGTGCGCATCTTGAGTGCCACACATCATGATCTTGCCAAGCGTGTGCAGGAAGGCAAGTTTCGCCAAGATCTGTATTACCGATTGAATGTCATCAACCTTCAGATGCCCGCTTTGCGTGAGATGGGTGAGGATGTGCCACTCATCGCCAAGAAACTGCTGGAGCGGCTGCGCGGCGATTCCAAGGCGCAATTCTCCAAAGAAGCGTTGAAGGCGCTCGCGAGCTACGACTTCCCCGGTAACGTGCGCGAACTGGAGAACATCATCGAGCGTGCCGTGGCGTTGTGCGTTGACGGGGTCATCACGCCTGACGACCTTCAGTTATCGCCGATGGAATCCAGTTCGACGGCGCAAATGGCCACAGCGGGAGGCAAATACCCGCTCACCGACTATTTGGACCGAGTCGAGCGCGAAGCCATCCTAGAAGCTTTGGCTCAAACCGATTTCAATCGCACTGCCGCTGCCAAGATATTGGGGGTGACCTTTCGGGCATTACGTTATCGCATGGAACGGCTGTCGATCACAGAAGAGGATAGGC
>JAVBYP010000004.1 GCA_030823965.1 Sideroxydans sp. | reverse complement strand
CACTACTATTATTTTTTACTGGAATCGTTGCACTCGTGCTTCGGCAACGTTTGCGTAATAAGACAAGGCACTTACTGGCCGCCAGGGATCAACTTACGTCCACGCTGAATGCGCTGCCTGATCTGATGTTCGAGATGGACCAGAACGGCCGCTATCTCGCATGCCATTCTCCCCAGAACGAGTTGTATGCTGCCCCTGCCGATGAGATGGTTGGCAAGACAGTGCACGATGTCTTACCGAAGTTGGCAGCTGATACCTGCATGGTGGCGATCCAAGAGGCTATGCTAACGGGTACCTCGCAAGGTAAACAGATCGAGTTGGAACTTGCAGATGGCTCACACTGGTTCGAAATCTCGGTTTCTCGCAAACCTCTCATACCAGACCAGCTTCACAGCTTTGTCGTATTGTCTCGTGATATCACCCCTCGAAAACTGGTTGAACAGAAGTTGTCCAGACTGACAAAACTTTATGCCGCACTCAGCCAATGCAACCAGGCCATCGTACGCTGCACGGACAGGGAGCAACTGTTTCCTCAGATATGCAAGGACGTAGTTGACTTCGGCGGTATGAAGATGGCCTGGATTGGCATACTGGATGAATCCAGCAAGTTGGTAAGACCCGTCGCATCTTATGGGGATGGCACCGAATACCTTGAGGGAATCGAGATCTCTACCGATGCAGACGGCCCCAAAGGTCGCGGCCCTACAGGCACGGCACTGCGAGAGAATCGTCCATATTGGTGTCAGGATTTTCAACATGCGCCTGAAACAGCGGCATGGCATGAGCGTGGCGCCCGATTCGGATGGGGTTCTTCGGCTGCGCTCCCTATACTTTGTAAAAATAAAGTGGTTGGCACTTTCACCCTCTATGCCAGTGAGGTGGAGGCCTTCGATGAAGCCGCGCAGAACCTCTTGATCGAGATGGCGATGGACATCAGTTATGCGCTAGACCGCTTTGCACTGAATGAAGAGAAGGAATCGACTGAGGCAAGTTATCAATCCTTGTTCCATTCGATGATCACTGGTTTTGCAGTGCATGAGATCATCTGTGATACATCGGGCAAGCCTGTGGACTATCGTTTTCTTGAGGTCAACCAAGCCTTCTATGACCTAACAGGTCTGAGCGAAGTGAATCTGATCGGACGAACCGTACTAGAAGTCATACCGAGTCTTGAACCGTACTGGATAGAACGATATGGACATGTGGCGTTGAGTGGAGAGACACTCAAGTTCGTATATCCAGTTGCAATCATGGGTAAGCACTTCGAGGTCGTCGCCTACTGTCCAGAAAAGGGAAAGTTCGCCACCCTATTCACCGATGTGACTGATCGCATTGAGTCCGAGCGGAATCTCAAGATACAAGCCCGCCGTGCCGAAGCACTCTTGAACTTACCGCTCGACGCTGAAAAGATGGGAGAGCGTGAGTTCATGTCACACGGTGTCGACCTCGCAGAACAGCTCACTGAGAGTCAGATCGCCTTTATACATCTGGTACATGAAGATCAAGTCACGATCGAATTGGGAAGTTGGTCGCATGCCACTCAAGCAACTTACTGCCATGCTGCTTATGACAATCACTACCCCATCGATCAAGCCGGAATCTGGGCAGACGCATTGCGTCAACTCAAACCCATCCTCATCAACGACTATGCCTCAGCCTCAGGAAAGCATGGCTTACCCGATGGACATGCCCATTTAGAGAGACTCATCAGTGTTCCTGTCATCGAGGGTGGGCTGGTACGCATGATGCTGGGCGTCGGTAACAAGGCTGGGCTATACACTGAGTTAGATATTGAAACCACGCAACTGATTGCAAACACCATCTGGCACATCGTGCAACAGCGCCGCGCAGAATCTGCCCTGAAACAGAGTGAAGAGATATTCAGTCACTTCATGGATAACAGTCCGATCTATGTGTTCTTCAAGGATGAGAACATCCGGTCACTGCGTCTTAGCAAGAACTACGAACAGATGCTTGGAAAGCCCATATCCGAGTTGCTCGGCAAGAACATGGAAGATCTGTTCCCTTCTGAACTTGCCAGGACAATGGTTGAAGATGATCAAAGGATATTGAAAGAGGGCAAGACGATCTCCGTCGAAGAAGAATTGAATGGTCGTAGCTACTCGACCATCAAATTCCCCATCCTGCTCGAAGGAAGGCCCACCTTCCTTGCAGGCTACACCATCGATGTCACGGAAAAGAAGAGTAAAGACGAGAACTTACTCAAGCTCACGCAGGCGGTCGATCAAAGCCCCAACACCATCGTCATCACGGATCTTGATGCGAATATCGAGTACGCCAATTCCACTTTCACCAAAGTCACTGGATATAGTTTGGAAGAAGTAATTGGTAAGAATCCACGCATGTTGCAATCTGGGAATACTCCCAAGGCCACGTATGACGACATGTGGGCGAACCTGTCAGCAGGAAAGGATTGGCGTGGTGAATTGATCAATCGGCGAAAAGACGGTAGTGAATATATCGAATCGGTGATGATCTCTCCAGTGCGCCAAGCTGATGGAAAGATCACCCACTATCTAGCGATCAAGCAGGACATCACGGCGAAACGCCGAGATGAGGAGCGCATCCAACAGCTCGCCCATTTCGACCAGCTGACTGGTTTACCCAATCGCAGCCTGCTGAATGAACGTTTCAGCTATGCACTGAGTCTTGCTCAACGAAGCGGCGAACCACTGGCGGTGATGTTTCTCGATTTGGACCACTTCAAGAATATCAACGACACCTTGGGGCACAGCATAGGCGACCGTTTCTTGATGGAAGTCGCCAAACGATTGAAATCGACCCTGCGTGATGAAGATACGGTATCGCGCTTGGGAGGCGATGAGTTCATTCTAGTGTTCCCTGGAACCGATGCAGATGCGGCCGCCATCGTTGCAAGCAAGCTCATCCACGCCGTTTCGCAACCTTACCAGATAGACAA
>JAVBYP010000078.1 GCA_030823965.1 Sideroxydans sp. | reverse complement strand
CGTCGCTTTCTATCTGGGACATGAAGTTGCAGAGAGCAAAGACGCGGCAGGCAAACTCGCGATGTACCCCGCGCACTTCCTCATCGGCGACTTGATATTGCTACTCACCTTGGTACGCATCTACTTCCGCAAGAAAGATGGCGCTCCAGCAGATGCCAATGCGAATCCGATGTTGAACAAAGTCGCCTCTCTTACTCACCTAGGCTTGAATCTGGTGATACTGGCGACAGCGATCTCCGGCTTCATCACGGTAGTCACTTCTGGCTTGTTAGATGCATTCAAAGCGAATGACCCAAGCTTGATTCCAGACTTCCACAAAGTCCCAGCCAAAGAATTCCATGAACTGTTCATCGGCATCATGGTGCTGATGGTGGTGTTCCACGTTGCGGCTGCGCTGTATCACCAGTTCGTCGTGAAAGACAATCTGTTGCGCAGGATCATGATCAAACGCTTCGAAGACTGATCGACCTAATCTTCGCCAACAAAAAAGGTCTGCCGCACACGGCACAACACTTTTGTGGCAGATCTGATTTAGCAACACCGCTTGGCATAAGCGGTCAACGCAACATCGGTAGTAGGACTTTCATCACCTGTTCTTCGTCTGGCTCCACAGCGGTGGCAAAGCTATGCACGGTCTTGCCGTCCGGCGCAATCAGGTATTTATGGAAATTCCAACTCGGTGCTTCTCCTGTCGACTTAGCCAATGCTTTGAACAGAGGATTAGCCTGAGTACCAGTCACACTAGATGGCTCACTCATCGGGAATTTCACTTTGTAGGTGAGTTTGCAGAATTTGGCGATCTCACCGTTGCTAGCCAATTCCTGACGGAAGTCGTTAGAAGGGAAACCAACCACCAACAGACCTTGTTCACGATATTGGCTGTACATCGCTTCCAGTTTTTCAAACTGGGGGGTATAGCCGCATTTGCTAGCGGTGTTCACCACGAGGATCGGCTTGCCTGCGTATTCGCACAGGTTGATCTTGTTGCCTTGCAAGGTGGTGATGGTGCGGTCAAGCAAAGGTGAACAGGGCGTTGCATAAGCCATAGGTGAGAGTGTCAGTGCAAGTAGCATAAACAGGGTTTTCATCGTCATCTCCTTTTAGATCATCCACGCGCCTTGCGTTTGATGAAGCGCATCATGCTTCCCAACACGGGAATCTTTTCATACAACTCTTCGGCTGCATCCCAGTAATCGCGGTGGTATGCAACCTTCCCCGCTGTGTTGAATCGCACATGGGAAGAGCCGTGAATCGTTTGCAACTGTTTTGTGCCGCGCATATTGAATTCAAAATCCCACACGATGAATGCATCTTCATCCTGCAAAATGGATTGCTTGATGATGAAGTGTGGCGCATCCACCTGTCTGAACATGTGCTCGAAGATGTGAATGATGTTCGCCTGTCCCCGCACCTCATTGAATGGGTCTTTGAAGTACGCATCCGCGTCGTATAACGCTGCGATCTCCTTCACACTTTGCGGAGACACATTCTCAAAGAAGTGCAACACCCTATCTAGCGCAGTTCGATTCGTCATAGTCCAGTCACCTTATGGATCAACCAAAAATATAGTCGGTACGGCAAGAGTCGCAACACACGCAGCCAATTGGTGAAGCGACGCGGGAAATGAATGTGGAACTCGCCGCGTTCGATACCCCGCACGATCTCATGAGCTGCCGTTTCTGCTGAGATCAGCGCAGGCATCGAGAAATCGTTCTTGGCGGTCAAGGGCGTAGCAACAAAGCCGGGGTTGATGAGATACACCGCGAGGCCGCGCGCATGGAGGTCAAGATAGAGCGACTCACACAGATTGATGAGTGCAGCCTTGGTCGGACCATAGATCAAGGCTTGCGGTAAGCCGCTCAAACCCGCTACCGATGCGACGATACCAATCCCCCCGTGACCTTGCGCGAGCAAGGTCGGCAACACGGCATCAAGACAATTCAAGGTCCCAATCAGATTCGTTTCCACCAGTTGCTTGGCTGCGGTCAGATCGAAATCATCAGCGCGCATCTTTTGATACGTGCCAGCCACGACCAGCACCAGATCGATGCCACCCCACTTCGCCAATATCTCATCGCGTACCAGCAGCGCTCCTGTCGATTGGGTGATGTCGAATGGCAATACCAGCGCACTCACATCATCAGCCGCAACCAACTGCAACGCCTCGATGTTACGCGCGGACAAGGCCAACTTTGCCCCACGCCCACGCAACTCACGCGCCAAGGCTGCACCGATGCCGCTTGATGCACCGATGATCCACACACGTCGCTCATGCCAATCTTGAAGTCTTGGATTCATGGCCGTTTGCGGAACGACAAGGTGACCTCACCTAGCTTAAAGCCGAACTTGCTCATCACCGCACGATTCAGCATCACTTTATCGTCCATCAGGATCATCCAGTCGTCAAAGTTGACGTTGTAGACTTTGTCATCCACCGGCAACGCCAACACGTACTTCCAGTTCAGAGCATTGCCAGAAACGATACCGACCGCCTCACCCACCACATCGTCTGCCGTACCGATGTACTGACCATTCGGTTGCTTCTTCAATGTCCACACACGTTTTTGTTTGGTGCCATCGGAATAGATGAAATCTTCATCCAGTGTTCCGACGTCACCTTGCCAACTGCACTGGATGACCACGTTGAAACGCTTCACCACTTCGCCTTTTCGATTCTGGAACATGCCCCACGCATCGACAGTACCATTGAAATACTGCTGCATATCCAGCGCAGGTTTCTCTTTGGCATACAGCGCCATATCGGTAGTGCTACAAGCGGATAACATCAGCATCCCCATTACTAGTGCAATACGGTTTCTCCAATTCATTTTGCGTCTCCTTCACGGTTAGATTCCATCCAATGGTGCACGCCACAGCAACAATGCGGCACATAGTTTCAACACGCAAGGCAACAGCGCATAGCCCACTGCCAACGCATGCAACCCGACCTC
>JAVBYP010000150.1 GCA_030823965.1 Sideroxydans sp. | reverse complement strand
AGTTTCCTCACATACCATGCATCTATTCCAAATTATTATGCGCTCCCTTTTCAAAAAACACTCAAGGAGCACACCATGAAAATTAACGTTGGAAGTACAGACCGTATTCTGCGTATCGTTGTTGGCCTCGCCCTCATCGGCCTGACATTAGCTGGCACGATCGGCGTTTGGGGCTGGATCGGCGTCGTGCCTTTGTTGACTGGCGTATTTAAGTTCTGCCCTGCTTACACTTTGCTCGGCATGAACACCTGCCCAATGGAAAAGAAATAAATTCTTGCCTTTACAACACGCCCGATGATGTCGGGCGTTTTTCATTCAGGAGATATCTATGCAAAAGAGAATCATCATCGCTTCGCTACTGGCTATCAGCGCTTTTTCCGCTCATGCCGACAACAAGCTCGACGCATTGAAGGACGAGACTCGCGCAGCCGCCATGCCTTTCATGAAAGCATTGATGGAAGAGAACAAGAAAGCCGTGCAAGAAGGTGGGCCTGAGTCTGCCGTCAAAGTCTGCAAAGACATCGCCCCCAAGATGGCGAGCGAACTCTCCCGCCAAAAAGGCTGGAAAGTGACACGTGTCAGCACCAAGGTGCGCAACCCGATGTTGGGTACAGCGGACGAATGGGAGCTGAAGGCACTAAAGAAGATGGAGGCACGTCTAGCAAAAGGCGAGAAGCCTGAGACACTAGAAGTCGCCGAGATCGTCAAGGGTTCGAACGGTAAGACCTTCCGCTTCATGAAGGGCATCGTGCTACAACCTGGATGTGTGAGCTGCCACGGCAAGTCAGAAGAATTGTCGGACGCTGTCAAAGCCAGCCTTGCCGCCGATTATCCGCACGACCAAGCTACGGGCTATACCCCAGGCCAACTGCGTGGCGGTCTGAGTATCCAACGCAAGCTATAAGACCAGTCTCACGACTTCAAGGCGGATACGGTTTCCATACCGTATCCGCCTTTTATTTGGAGAGTTTCCTAACGAATTCTGGTAAATTTCTCCCACTATGACCAATACCGAACAACACGCAGAACTCCAGATCGTCGGCATGCGTTGCGCCTCATGCTCCGCACGTCTTGAAAAATCCCTGAACCAGCTTCCACAGGTCAATGCGGTGGTGAACCTTGCCACTGAAAAAGCCAGTGTCACCTTCGACCCCAAGCTGACCAACGTCGAAGAGCTCATTCAGGCCGTCGCGGATACTGGCTTCGATGCTCATGTGGCGCGCGATTTCGCCGCCGAGAAGGCACAACGTGCAGAGATCTTCCGCAAGGAGAAGCTGGAATTCTTGATCGCCTTGGCGCTCATCACGCCGATGTTGCTTGAGATGTTCTTAATGGTGTTTGGTATTCACTTCAACCTGCCCACTTGGTTGCAATGGTTGTTGGCAACGCCTGTTCAGTTCTGGGCGGGTATGCGTTTCTATCGCGGCGCATGGGGTAGCTTGAAACACGGCAGCGGTAATATGGATCTGCTGGTTGCGCTGGGCACCAGCGCTGCCTATTTCCTTAGCTTCTTCATCATGGTGCTCAGCATCAACCAACCTGTTTATTTCGAAGCTGGCGCGACACTCATCACCTTGGTGCTCCTCGGAAAACTGCTTGAAGCAGGAGCCAAACAGAAGGCGACATCGGCGCTAGAAGCCCTGTTCCACTTGCAACCCAAGATCGCGCACGTAGAGCGTGATGGCGAAGTGATCGATGTTCCAGTCGGGCAGTTCCGCCCTGATGATATCTTCGTCGTGCGCCCCGGTGAGAGCGTGCCTGTGGACGGCGTGGTACTGGAAGGCTCTTCCAGCATGAATGAGAGCATGTTGACGGGCGAGAGCCTGCCGCAAGCGAAGTCAGTGAGCGACAAAGTGTATGCCGCCACAGTGAACCAACAGGGCATGCTCAAGTGCCGCGCTATCGCAGTCGGTAGTCGTACTCAACTGGCTGCCGTCATCCGTTTGGTCGAGCAGGCGCAAGGTTCCAAGGCCGCCATCCAACGCATGGCAGACAAGGTGTCCGCCATCTTCGTCCCCGTCGTATTGCTACTGGCTGTTGCGACCTTCATCTACTGGCTGAATTTCGAAGGCGATTTCTCTTACGCGCTCATCAATGCGGTGTCGGTGCTGGTCATCGCATGCCCTTGCGCATTGGGCTTGGCGACCCCTATCACCATCGTGGTCGCCAGCGGTTTGGCGGCGAACAACGGCATATTGGTCAAAGACGCCTCCGCATTGGAGCGTGCTCATAAGCTCTCCGTATTGGTATTGGATAAGACAGGGACGCTCACCGAAGGCAAACCCACCGTCGCCGAGGTGCGTCCAAGTGCCACCAGCAGTGTGGGCGAATTGCTTCGCATCGCGACCAGCCTTGGTCAACATTCCACTCACCCTTTGTCAGTCGCATTGCAGGACTATGCCCAGACACAAGATGTGACGCCTCTCCCTATCAATGATCTGAATGAGACAGCAGGCAAAGGTCTGCGCGCCCAGATGGAGGGCAAGGACTACGTGATGGGTTCACCTACGTTCGTGGCCGAACAAGGCGCGAAGATGGATGAGCCTTCCATTGCCGCATTACAACAGCAAGGTAGGTCGGTCATCGCAGTAGCGCAAGATCAAGTCCTACTCGGATTGATCGCTTTCGCAGACCAACTGCGCCCGACCAGTATCGTTGCTGTGTCGCGTCTGCGTGAGATGGGCATTCGCGTGGTGATGTTGAGTGGCGACAACGATGCGACCGCGCGGGCTGTGGCGCAACAAGCCGGCATCGACGAGTATCAGGCTGAAGTTCTGCCACAAGACAAAGCGCGCTATGTGAACTCTTTCAAAGGCAAGAACCAGATCGTCGGTATGGTGGGAGACGGCATCAACGATGCACCCGCGCTGGCAGCGGCGGATGTGAGTTTCGCCATGAAGAGTGGTAGCGACATCGCCATCGAGGCTGCCGACATCACTTTGATGCGCAACGACCTATCCAGCGTGGCAGATGCCA
>JAVBYP010000109.1 GCA_030823965.1 Sideroxydans sp. | reverse complement strand
GATCTTGCACGAGCCTTATCCGGCTTAGTTCAGCGCGCTTTGATCAACGAGACCTTGTGCGTTCGCGAGCTCGAATTGGAAGAAGCGCGCGCGGAAGCGATCCGTAGCCTAGGTATCGCCTCTGAATACCGTGACAATGAGACCGGCTGGCACATCATGCGCATGACGAACTTTGCGCTCGCTATCGCCAAAGCGATGCATCTGCCAGAAGAACAGCGCGATCTGCTCGTCGTAGCCGCCCCCATGCACGATGTCGGCAAGATCGGCATCGCCGATTCAGTCTTACTCAAACCTGGAAAGCTGACACCCGAAGAATTCGAGGTCATGAAGGGTCACGCGAGTATCGGCGCCAAGATACTTGAAGGAAAAGATTCGCTCATCGTGGCAGCGCGCGAGATCGCCAACTCACATCACGAACGCTGGGATGGCAATGGATATCCGGATGGACTCGCAGGTGAGGACATCCCCTTGCTGGCACGTATCTGCGCGGTCGCCGACGTGTTCGATGCACTCACATCGACGCGCCCATACAAAGAGCCGTGGTCAGTAGACACCGCCTACGACTGGGTCGTCTCCGAATCAGGAAAGCATTTCGACCCCGTCATCGTCAGCGCCTTCAGCGAGGCGATGCCAGAAATATTGCGCATCCGCGAACTCTATCGCGATGACATCATCGACCCCAAGCAAGTGCTGACCTTACCCACTATCCGGCGTCGTGATAATGCATGGATCACTTGGGACGCCAAATTGAACATCGGCATCGACATCATCGACGAACACCATCGTTATCTGTTCGACTTGATCAACGATCTGTATGCCGTCGTCGTGAACAAACGCGGCACTCGACAAGTAGCTCGTCTGATCAAATCATTGGACGCTTACGCCAAAGTGCATTTCCGAGCTGAAGAACAGATGATGGAACACTATGGTTATACGGGGATGGGACGACAGCTGAACCAACATCACGCCTTCGAAGCGAAGGTCGCAGAGTTCTATGACGAATTGCACGTGAATCCTTTGGTAGCACAATTCGACATCCTCTCTTATATGAGGGATTGGCTGATCCACCACATCAATGTAGAAGATGCGCAGTTAGCCAGCTTGGCTAAAAGATAGCCCCCAAAGTCGCCCCACTCGATCCACCTCACCTTCCCAGCCGCAAAGACCAACGCACAGCCATACCTGCATGTACTGTGCGTTGGCATTCGACATACCTGCAACATTGATGCTTTATCCAGCCATTTGGCAACCCCGCTCCGTTCGCGCAACTCAAGATAGGCTGTACTCCAAAGCAATTCTGGCACGGTCACCCACCCTATGATCGTAGGGTGAATGTTGGAACAGGGCATCGTGATTCCCTGATATCTGCTCTGCAATTCGCTTTTCGGCGTGTGACAGCACCTTGAGATGCGGCCCCCTACCGTGATCAGCAGAACTGAATCTGTTTTATCCCCGTGTTTGAGACATTCAAAGTCATTCGAGCAAATATAATGTCGAGTAATTCACTAAAGTATTTTCACCTGAAGCCGATAGCGGTGCAGGCAACGTAATTAATTTGGAAGGAAATCTTCATGCGCAACAACCAGCCAGTCACCGGACGCGAATACCCCTTCCCACAGGGGCATACCGTCATTTCATACACCGACCAGAAGGGCCAGATCACACGGGCTAACGAACCCTTCATCGCCCTCTCCGGCTTTACCAAAGAAGAGCTGATGGGTAAGCCGCACAACCTCGTACGCCATCCCGATATGCCGTCCGAGGCCTTTCGCGATATGTGGGACACGCTCAAAAAAGGGCGCCCATGGAGCGGACTGGTGAAGAACCGGCGCAAGGACGGCGACCATTACTGGGTACGCGCCTATGCTTCGCCGCTAGCGGATGGCAGCGGTTATGTCTCAGTCCGTGTCGCCGCGACACGACAAGAGATCAGCGATGCGGAAGCACTCTATGCCCGTATGCGCAACGATGAGGGTATCAAGTTGCAAGAAGGGCAGCTCGCCCCGCGCTCCCTACTTGGCAAACTTGGTGCCGTGTTCGGCAACATGCGCGTGGTCTCGCGCCTATGGCTCCTCTCCATCAGTGCCTTGGCTGGTTTCGTTGTGGCGATCGCGGTCGGTTGGTTCGGCGTGAACACTGCCACCAGCAGCTTAAAGAGCGTATACGAGGATCGCGCCGTGCCAATGTACGACCTTGGTCAGATCGACTCTAGGGTGCGCGAGAACTACAACGACCTGATCTTAGCGTTCCAGCACGACCCCTCCGGCGCGCTGGTATCCCTGCATGGACATCCAGTGGATCGTCATCTGGAGAATGTCAGCAAGCGTAGGGACGAGATCAACGCGCTGTGGCAGAAATACATGGCGACCTACCTGACTGAGGAAGAGAAGGTGCTGGCTGCCGAAGTGGATGCCAAACGTACAGCTTGGCAAAAGAAGATCGCTGAAACGGTCAGCGCCTTGTCGCAGAACAACTACAGCAAGGATGCCCTGCAGAACCTGCTCGTCGCCGGACGCGAAGAACGTGCAGCATTTCACGCATCGCTAGACAAGCTGGTCACCTACCAAACTTCGGTCGCTAAGAGCGAATATGAACAGGCAGTTCGAACCGCAAAGCGAGATGCATTGATCTTCGAGATCCTGTTAGTGGCCGGCACGTTAGGGCTGTTACTGCAATCTTGGTTCATCATCCGCCGTATCCGCAGCGGCTTGCAGGCTGCGATCGAAGCGTCCAATGCCATCGCTGTCGGTGATCTGACCAAACCGTTGCCGATTCCCAGCAAGGACGAGTTGGGCGATCTGGTCGCTTCGCTGTCGGTGATGCGCAACAACTTGCATGAACTAATCGCCAACGTGAAAGAAGGTATCTCCGCCCTGAACATCACCTCCGGCGATGTCTCCAACTCGGCACAGAGCAGTTCCAAGGTCACCGAGATGCAGTCCGAGGCCGCTTCCGGCATGGCCGCCGCGATGGAAGAACTTTCCGTCTCCATCGACCAAGTGA
>JAVBYP010000027.1 GCA_030823965.1 Sideroxydans sp. | reverse complement strand
GTTGGGTGTACGTCCTGCCTCGTACTCACGCAGGAAATAACTGAACACACGGTCTTTATATTCTTTAGCGAAATTCACCGCCTCGATAGGGACGCCGATGGTGTCCGCCACCGAGACGGCATCGATCAGGTCTTGGCGCGAAGAACAATACTCACTGTCGTCATCGTCCTCCCAGTTCTTCATGAACAGGCCCGTGACTTCATAACCTTGCTGTTTTAGGAGAAGTGCAGTGACGGCGGAATCCACCCCGCCAGACATGCCAACGACGATATGCTGTTTACTCATAGTGAGTGATCAAGTCGAGCGGATAACGTTTGCCAGCGATGTAGTCCTCTACGCAGCGCAGGATGAGTGGGCTGCGATGACGTTCTTGTGTCGCGCGTATCTCATCCAGCGTCATCCACACGGCGCGCACGATGCCTTTGTCTAGCGCTCTCTCGGGATGGTGGGCGAGTATCTTGCCGCCGAAAGCGAAGCGCAGATAGGTCGCGTCCGACTTGTCTGAATGCCAGCGATACACGCCGATGAGGTACTCGGGCTCAAAGTCATAGGCGGATTCTTCCAGCACTTCTCTGATCGCACCTGCGGGTAGCGATTCATTCGCTTCCCAGTGTCCAGCAGGTTGATTGAATAGAAGTCCTTGGGGGGTATGTTCTTCCACCAGTAAGAACTTGCCGTCTTGTTCAAGGACGGCGGCGACGGTGGCGTGTGGTTTCCAAATCATGTTGAGATTTTAAACGAAATAAAAAAAGGCAGGGTCGCCCCTGCCTTTATTGGGTGCGACTGGATCACTTTGCTGGTGATGCACCCTTGTGTTCGTGATGCTCTTCGTGTTCTTCTTTTTTCTCTTTCTTTTCTTTTTTCTCTTTCTTAGCCAGTTTGGCGGCTTTTTCAGCGTCTTTCTTAGCCTTCTTAGCAGCTTTTTCTTCTTCCTTCTTGGCTTTACGTTCAGCCTTGGCTGCTTCGTTTTGTTCTTGCTTGGCTTCGTGCTTGTGCTCCTCAGTTTTCATGTGTGCTGCAGGAGCAGCCGCATTTGCAGGTGCATGAGCATGGTTGTCGGCAGAGGCGGAGAACGAAACAGCAAAGAGTGCAGTAGTGATCAGTGTGGACAGCAGTTTCATATGGGACTCCAGTTTTGAGTTGATGAATGACGCAGTTAGCGTCGGGCCTAGCAACGCGACCTTGATCGGTTGCGTTGACGGATGCTTGAAATACATTAGTTTTGTTTGGTGCCGGGGGGGGGAATCGAACCCCCACGCCCTTTCAGGCACTGGATTTTGAGTCCAGCACGTCTACCAGTTCCATCACCCCGGCAAGAGTGTCATTGCTATGCGCGCCACCCGATGTTCAGGTGATACGTCTTGGAAGGGCGCGAATTATCCACGAAACACCTTGGTTCATCAACTACAATGCGCGCCTTTATTTTTTACGACCGTTTTTGTCTGACATGCGTACCGAGGATTTTGACTTCGAACTGCCTGAGCGATTGATCGCCCAGCACCCGCCTAAACAGCGTGGTGCCAGCCGTTTGTTGCATGTCGGTCTGGCAGGGTTAGCGGACAAGACCTTCTTCGACCTTCCTAGTCTGTTGAACGAGCACGACGTCCTCATCCTCAACGACACGCGCGTCCTCAAAGCCCGCTTGTTCGGCAAGAAGGCCACGGGCGGGCAGATCGAAGTGATGGTCGAGCGCGTCTTGGGTGAGCATGAGGTGTTGGCCAAGGTGCGCGCCAGCAAATCGCCCAAAGCGGGAAGTACTTTCGAGTTGGCGGATGCCGTCACCGTCGAAGTATTGGGGCGGGAGGACGAGTTCTTCCATCTGCGCTTCGCCTGCGAAGCACCCGTCGAGGCTGTGTTGGAGCGATACGGTAAGTTGCCTTTGCCGCCCTACATCACACATGCCGCCGATGCGGAAGACGACGAGCGTTATCAGACCGTGTTCGCCAGAGAGCAGGGTGCGGTAGCCGCTCCCACGGCAGGTCTGCATTTCGATGAGGCGATGCTGAATACCTTGCGTGCCAAAGGGGTAGATATCGCCTATGTGACGCTACATGTCGGAGCGGGCACGTTCCAGCCAGTGCGTGCAGAGAATGTCGAAGATCACACCATGCATAGCGAGCGCTACACCGTGCCGCAAGCGACAGTGGATGCCATTCGTCAAGCCAAAGCCAAAGGTGGGCGCGTCGTATCAGTAGGCACGACCAGTCTGCGTGCATTGGAAAGCGCAGCGGCAGGCGGAGAGTTGAAGGCAGGCGCAGGCGAGACGCGCATCTTCATCACACCGGGCTATCGCTTCAAAGTGATCGATGTGTTGCTGACCAACTTCCACCTGCCACGCTCCACACTGTTGATGCTGGTGTGTGCCTTTGGCGGGATGCAGAAATTGATTGCTGCTTATCAACATGCGGTGCAAAACGAGTATCGTTTCTTCAGTTATGGGGATGCGATGCTGATCGAGAGAGAAATATGAAATTCACACTACACAAACAATCCGGTGCGGCTCGTCGCGGCACGATCGAGTTGGCGCACGGCAAGGTGGAGACACCTGCATTCATGCCTGTGGGTACCTACGGCACCGTGAAAGCCATGTCTCCGCAGGAATTGAAAGACATCGACGCACACATCGTCTTGGGTAACACCTTCCATCTGTGGCTGCGTCCGGGGCTTGAAGTCATCGAAGCGCACGGTGGCTTGCACAAGTTCATGAATTGGGAAGGTCCGATCCTCACGGACTCGGGTGGCTTCCAAGTGTTCAGCTTAGGTGAGCTACGCAAGATCACCGGTGGTGGCGTGGAATTCAGATCGCCTGTGAACGGCGACAAATGCTTCCTTTCTCCTGAAGAGTCCATGCACATCCAGCGTGTTTTGAACTCAGACATCGTGATGATCTTCGACGAATGCACACCATATCCAGCGGACGAGCAGGTCGCTGGTGTGTCCATGCGTCTTTCCCTGAGCTGGGCTGAGCGCAGCAAGAAGGCGCACGAGGGTAATCCCAACGCGC
>JAVBYP010000028.1 GCA_030823965.1 Sideroxydans sp. | reverse complement strand
CGAATCGATGAGCGGCATCACCATGCCGAGCGCATCTTCGGGATGACCGTGGAGTCGCCCTTGGACTGGAATGAGGTTGGGATGTTCTCCCGCCACCAGACATGCCGACTTCTCACTGCGTGGCAAACCATCGCTCGTTACTGCACCTTTGAAAACTTTGACCGCGACAGGATGCACTCCGTGTTCTGTCGTACGATGCGCACGATAGATGATGCCTGACGCACCCTCGCCCAAGGCGTGTTGGATATCGAGCGAACGCCAGTCGATCGGAGTGACGCTGATTCCCGCCATCACCTCTTTTTCGATGGCATCGCTGAAAGGATTGCCCGCATAAGCCAGCCAAGCGAGTCGCGGCAATCGCAACAACCAATCCGGCAACCGTTCAAAACGATTCGCCGCGATGCGCAACAATTCGAGGCGTGTGCAAGCCGCCATCTCTTCGGGCAACTCTTGCAATCGATTGCCAGACAGCATGAGTTTTTGCAATCGGGTACACGTACCTATCTCGGCGGGTAACTGTTGCAATCGGTTGTCCGTCAGGATCAGCCAGCGAAGTTTTGAAGGCAATGCTTTAGCCGAGATATGTGTGATCTGGTTCGCTTTGAACCCGATCATTTCCAGATGGGCACACTGCCCCAACACTTCGGGCACATGCATGAATCGATTATCGGAACAAAAGATGATGCGTAGCTTGTGTAGCCGAGTGAGGTCTGGTGGAAGGTCACTCAGCAGATTGCCAGAGAGATTGAGCACTTCCAATGAGTCAGCGAGATCGAATATCTCTAAGGGGAACTCAGTCAGGTCGGCTGCAAGATCGAGGCGTTTGATGCCGACCAACTCGCCGGCTCGCAGGGCTTCAAGGGTATGCATGTTTCAACTCAGATCGAAGCCTAGCAATGCACAGACTCAACTCGTTCCCCGTTTGGAGAAATCTCTGAGTCTGAATCCAAGTGCGAACAACACCGCGAAATAAACCACTACGCCAGCCAACACCAACCATGTGAGATGGATGATGCGCGCCCAACCTGAGGTCGTGAGCCAATGCTGTTCACTCCCCATGCCGAACCACAGCGTCAGCCCCAAAGCGACGACCGCCAGCATGACTTTGAGGAAGAACTTCATCCACCCTGCTTCCGCTTGGTAGACACCCTTCTTGCGCAGGAAATAGAACAGGATGGCTGAGTTGAGGCAGGCGCCCAGACCGATGGAGAGCGCCAATCCAGCATGGGCCATATTAAAACCGAACACGAACAACACGTTCATCGCTTGGGTCGCGATCAAAGTCACGATACCGATCTTCACCGGCGTCTTGATGTCTTGGCGCGCATAGAAGCCAGGGGCGAGGATCTTCACCAATATCAGCCCGATCAGGCCGACGCTGTAACCCACCAATGCAGCACGCGACATCATCACATCATTGGCAGTGAATGCCCCATGCTGGAAGAAGGTCGCCAACAATGGCACAGCGATCATCCCGAGCGCCAACGCGGCAGGCAAGGTCAGCATGATGGTCAAACGCAAGCCCCAGTCCAGCAACTTTGAATACTCAGCCGTGTCGCTGGTCGCATGCGACTTGGAGAGGGATGGCAGCAAAATAGTGCTGATGGCGACGCCCAAGATGCCCGTGGGGAATTCCATCAAGCGGTCAGCGTAGTACAACCAAGACACACTCCCTGCAACCAATAGTGAGGCAAAGATGGTGTTGATGATGAGGCTGAGTTGCGCGATGGACACGCCGAATATCGCGGGTCCCATCTGCTTGATGACGCGCCACATCCCTTCATCGGTCCGACTGAAGCGAATGGTCGGCAACATGCCGATCTTTTTGAGGAAAGGGATCTGAAAGGCCAGTTGCACAAAACCGGCCACGAATACCGCCCAAGCGAGCGCCATGATGGGTTGGTCGAAATACGGCGCGCCCCACAGTGCGCCACCGATGAAACACAGGTTCAACAGGATGGGAGCGAAAGCCGGCACCCAGAACTTGTTGTAGGTATTAAGGATGCCCGCAGCGACAGCAACCAAGGAGATGAAGAAGATGTAAGGTGATGTGACGCGTAGTAGTTGAACCGTCAGATCGAATTGCTCTGGATTCTTCGCGAAACCAGGTGCACTGATATATACCAAGATAGGAGCGGCCACGATACCGATGGCAGTGATCACAAACAGGATCAGCGCCAGCATGGTCGTGACGTGATCGACCAGCAACTTTGTCTCTTCCTGCCCTCGGCGATTCTTATATTCCCCAAAGATGGGCACGAACGCTTGGGAGAACGCCCCCTCCGCGAACATTCGGCGCAATAGGTTGGGCAACTTGAAAGCAACGAAGAAAGCATCCGTTGCCATACCAGCCCCAAAGATGCGAGCGATCAACACATCTCTGGCGAAGGCCAAAATGCGCGAGACCAGCGTCAATCCGCTGATCGTAGCAAGTGCTTTAAGAAGGTTCATCGAGACAACGAGGGGTGCGCTCTAAGAAAACCAAGGATCACCAACCGTTCTTTTGGTGGTGACGACGTTCCATACTGATGGTGGGGAATATTCCAGTTGCGCCCGCATCCATCCTATTGCGGCCAGCACGCACAGTCAGGTGATTGGTGACCACGAACTGCTTGATCAACTCGAAAGCATGCTGGTCTGCTTGCTCCAAAGAAAAACGCACTACGACACAGTGGACCCCTTGAATGACGATAGGGCGCACATAAGAAGAGTAGACGATACGACCATCTTTACCCGGTGTCCCCAGCATGTCACTCAATCGCTCTCCCCAATTGGAAGGGCGGAATGGTTGCCCATCTTTAGTGACGCCTTGAATGACGAACTCAGCCAGGTCAGGATGGCGATCTTTTTTATCTAACACTTTGTGCGTCTCTCTACAGGTCAAAATGGGCGCGGATTGTAGCATTGCATCGTAATCACCCAGACAAGCGGCTATCTACCAACCTTTTTTAGATATATCGCGCCGCTCGATGCCCAGCACTGGATGGGGGCCTGTGGCTTCTGCATCCCGACTCCCACGTCCCGAT
>JAVBYP010000029.1 GCA_030823965.1 Sideroxydans sp. | reverse complement strand
CCTTGTTGTTCGAGTTGCCGGCAAAAGAGGGTGATCCGAACGGCAACGTGAACAAAGCGCTCGATGGTCTCAAGAAGCTCGACCCCGCACCTATCGCCAGTCCCAACAAGCTCGGCTACATCCAAGCTGCGAACTATGACCAACATCTAGACAAGCTGCGCGATTGCGACCTCATCATCGAAGCTATCGCCGAGCGCATCGATTGGAAGTCCGATCTGTATCGCAAGGTCGCGCCGTTCGTGAATGCGAACGCCATCTTCGCGACCAACACCTCCGGTCTTTCCATCAATAAACTGGCCGAAGCCTTCCCTGAGAATCTGCGTCATCGTTTCTGCGGCATCCACTTCTTCAATCCGCCACGCTACATGCACTTGGTCGAACTCATTCCGTGCAAGGGCACAGAGGAGGGGTTGCTGGATCAATTGGAGACCTTCCTTGTCTCCACCGTAGGCAAAGGCGTGGTGCGTGCCAAAGACACGCCTAACTTCATCGCCAATCGCATCGGTGTGTTCTCTATGATCGCCACCAAGCATCATGCGGCGGCGTTCAACCTCGGTTTCGATATGGTGGATGCATTGACTGGTCGTTATCTTGGCCGTCCCAAGAGTGCTACCTTCCGCACGCTGGACGTGGTCGGTCTCGATGTGTTCGCACACGTGGTCAACACCATGCGCGATAACCTCAGCGAAGATCCGTGGCACAAGCATTATGAATTGCCGAGCTGGTTCAAGTATCTGGTCGAACAGGGTTCGCTGGGGCAGAAGACCAAGCGCGGTATCTATCAAAAGATCGGCAAAGAGATACATGTGCTGGATCTGCACACCAAGGAATATCGACTATCCGATGCGAAAGTGGATGAAGGTGTCAAAGACATCTTGCGTGAACGTGACTGGGCTAAGAAGCTCGCAGGCTTGCGCCTGAACCCACATCCACAAGCGCAGTTCCTGTGGGCCACCTTCCGCGATGTGTTCCATTACTGCGCATTACATCTGGGCGACATCGCCAACAATGCACGCGATGTCGATTTTGCCGTGCGTTGGGGCTTCGGTTGGGACAAAGGTCCGTTTGAGATCTGGCAAGCGGCGGGCTGGCAGCAAGTGGCGGGCTGGATCAATGCCGACATCGCAGCAGGCAAGGCAATGGCGAGTGCGCCCTTGCCACTATGGGTGACTGCGCCTTCGCGCACTGGGGTCCACTCGGCGCAGGTTTCCTACTCACCAACCAGTCAGAACGACCAACCCCGTTCATCTCTTCCCGTCTATCGCCGTCAACTCTTTCCAGATGCGCTACAAGGCGAGACGCATCACTACGGCGAGACCGTGTTCGAGACCGATGAAGTGCGCATGTGGCACACGGGCGACGGTATCGGCATCCTCAGCTTCAAGAGCAAGATGCACACCGTCAACAACGAAGTGCTGGATGGCGTGTTGCGTGCGGTGGACGAAGCCGAAGCGAACTTCAGCGCACTCATCATCTGGCAGACCGAAGCGCCATTCTCCGCTGGCGCGAATCTGTTGCAGTTGATGCAAGGGGTGCAAGAGACACCAGCAGAGTCTGGTCTGTTCGGCAAACTCAAAGGTGCGGTGAGTCGTGTGAAATACACCGCAGCCGGCGGTGGTGGCATGGGTGATCTGTTCAACGCGGCGACCGGCAATGTGCCCAAGGTCGAAGAGGTGGTGGCCAAGTTCCAACAGACCTCGATGCGTCTCAAATATGCACAAGTACCTACCATCGCTGCTGTCGATGGCTTGGCACTCGGCGGCGGTTGCGAGTTCTCTATCCACTGCACACGCATCGTCGCCACACTGGAAAGTTATATCGGCCTCGTCGAAGTGGGCGTGGGATTGTTGCCCGCAGGTGGTGGCTGTAAAGAGATGGCGCAACGTGCCGCCGCCGAAGCAAGAGGTGGCGACATCTTCCCGATATTGAAACGCTACTTCCAACACATCGCCATGGGCGAAGTCGCCAAGAGTGCAGAGATGGCACGTGAGATGGGTTATCTGCGTGCCTCGGATCGTATCGTCCTCAACAAATTCGAGTTGCTACACATCGCTAAAGAAGAAGCCAAAGCGCTCAATGCCACGGCCTACCGTCCACCCTTGCATCAACATCAGATACCGGTGGCAGGTCGCACCAGCATCGCCACCTTCAAGGCATCCATGTTGAACATGCTCGAAGGCGGTTTCATCTCCGAACACGATTACAACATCGGCTGCCGCGTGGCAGAGACCATGTGTGGTGGTGATGTGGATGCGGGTAGTCTGGTGGATGAGACATGGCTACTCGACTTGGAGCGCAAGAACTTCATGGAGCTACTGGCGACTGAGAAGACGCAGGCGCGTATCGAATACATGTTGAAGAGTGGCAAACCACTGCGCAATTAAGGAGACGAACATGAGCAAACAAGTCCAAGAAGCCTACATCGTCGCCGCTACGCGTACACCCGTCGGTAAAGCGCCACGCGGCATGTTCCGCAACACGCGGCCGGATGATCTGCTGGCACATGTGCTGAAGGCGGTAATGGCGCAAGCGCCGTCGCTCGATCCGGCTAGCATCGGCGATGTGATCGTTGGTTGCGCGATGCCGGAAGCGGAGCAGGGGATGAACGTGGCGCGTATCTCGTTGTTGTTGGCGGGGTTGCCCAACACGGTGCCGGGGATGACCATCAATCGTTTCTGTTCTTCCGGTGTGCAGGCAGTGGCATTGGCGGCGGATCGTATACGTCTGGGCGAGGCGGATGTGATGATCGCGGCGGGTGTGGAGAGCATGAGCATGGTGCCGATGATGGGCAATAAGATCGCGTTCAATCCCGCCATCTTCGCCAAGAACGAGCACTACGGAATCGCATACGGCATGGGGCTGACGGCGGAGAAAGTGGCAGAGCGTTGGAAGGTGTCGCGCGAGGCGCAGGATGCCTTTGCCTTGCAGAGCCATCAACGTGCTATCGCGGCATTCAACAATGGCGAATTCAAAGACGAGATCACGCCGTATCAGATCGCAGACCATGTGCCTGATATGACGACGCGTGAGGTGAGGAT
>JAVBYP010000286.1 GCA_030823965.1 Sideroxydans sp. | reverse complement strand
AATGGGCGGGCATGTCTTGGCTGGATGCGGTCTGTCATTCGTTCTCTACCATGGGCTTGGGTGGATTCTCCACGCATGATGCAAGTGTGGGTTATTTCAATTCACCACTTATCGAAGGCATCATGATCGTCTTCATGCTGGTCGCGGTACTGAACTTCGCCACCCACTTCATCGCATTGCGCAATCGTAGCTTCAAGGTCTATCGCGTCGATCCTGAAGCCATCCCTTCTCTGACGTTGATCATCGGTAGCTGTATCGGCATCGCTGGTTTCTTATGGTGGCAGGAGGTCTATCCCAGTTTTTGGACAGCGCTGCGCCATGCCAGCTTCAACTTGGTCTCCATCGCGACCAGTTCCGGCTATGCCAGCGTGGATTTCAATCAATGGCCCATCTTCGCACCACTGTGGATGATGTTCTTGGCTTGTACGGTAGCTAGCGCTGGCTCGACTGGTGGTGGTATCAAGATGATCCGCACCTTGGTGCTAGTGAAGCAAGCAGGGCGAGAGTTCCTCAAATTGCTGCATCCTAGCGTAGTCGATCCGATGAAGATCAGCGGCCAAGTCATCCCCAACAACATCGTGTTCTCCGTCCTTGGTTTCATCTTTTTGTATTTCATGACGCTAGCGACAATGACCTTCGTATTGCTCATCACGGGGATGGATTTCATCTCGGCACTGACAGCGACACTAGCTTGCGTCAATAACTTCGGCCCAGGTTTGGGTGTGGTCGGTCCAGCCAGCAACTATCAGGGACTGACCGACTTCCAGACTTGGGTGTGTACATTCGGTATGTTGGTGGGGCGGCTCGAGATCTTCACCGTGCTGATCTTGTTCACGCCACAGTTCTGGAGGCGATAAAGGCATTGAGCATAAACGGGGGGTGCGGTAGCATCCGACCCAGTAAGGATATTCAGATTCTTAAAAGAACGATAAATCAGGGTGGTCAACGTGAGCGATAGTCTGGCTGGAATACGCATCGTACTGATCGACGACAGCAACACCATACGCCGTAGCGGTGAGATATTCCTCTCACAAGCAGGCGCCAAGGTGGTGCTCGCTGAAGATGGCTTCGACGGTTTGTCCAAGGTGGTGGACAACAAGCCGGATGTCATCTTCGTGGACGTGATGATGCCGCGATTGGATGGTTACCAGACCTGTGCGCTCATCAAGAACCATCGTGATTTCAAGAACACCCCTGTCGTCATGCTCACCAGCAAAGACACCTTGTTCGATCGCGCACGCGGCAAGTTGGTCGGCTCCGACCAATACCTGACCAAACCCTTCAGCAAGAAAAGTCTGATCGAAGCAGTCATCGCACATACAAAACGTTACGAGGAAGCAGAATATGGTAATTAAGAAAGTGTTGGTCGTGGACGACTCTGCAACAGAACGTCACGTATTGGGAGAGGTCTTAGGTAAAAAAGGGTTTCAAGTCGTTTACGCTGAAAGTGGCGAAAAGGGTGTCGCTAGCGCCAAGAGCGAGATGCCCGACCTGATCCTTATGGATGTGGTGATGCCTGGCTTGAACGGTTTCCAAGCGACACGCGCCATCACCCAAGACGAGGCCACCAAACATATCCCGGTCATCATCTGCACCACCAAAGGACAAGAGACCGACAAGATCTGGGGTATGCGCCAAGGTGCAAAGGATTACGTCACCAAGCCGATCAACGCTGACGAATTGCTAGGCAAGATCAGCGCACTCGGTTGATCTGTCGCCACCATGTCCAAACGTTTCAATCTTCGTGAGTTCCAGCAACAGGTACTTGATCGTCTGTCAGCGCAAGCTACTGGCGAGGCGCAGGTCTCCACGCTGGGCATTCGCATAGGTGAGTCTTTTTGGTTGGTGGACATGCCTGATATCAGTGAAGTTTTGCCAGTGCCTCAATTGACCCTCGTTCCTTTGACTAAACCTTGGTATTGCGGTGTAGCCAACGTGCGCGGAAGTCTATACAGCATCGTCGATCTGGGCGCGTACATGGATAACGAGTCGACTCAACGCGAAGCACACAACCGCGTCCTATTGTTAGGCCAGCGCTTCGCCTTCAATACAGGATTGTTAGTCTCAAGAGTGCTCGGCTTACGCAACACGCAAGATTGGCAACACCAAGAGATCAACGGCGAATTGCGCCTACAAGATGCGAATGGACAAGTCTGGCGCAAGCTAGACATCACACAGATGTTGTCACAACCGGAGTTCTTGCAGATCGGGGCTTGACCCGCACTGCACCAGGGAGAAAATTATGGCGTTCAAATTGACCTCGAAAAAATCCTCATCCTCGAATACAGAGGAGATCCGCAACCTCAACATCCCTTGGTTCAGCAAACAGTCCTTTGATCGTCAGCTGAGGATATTGGGCGTGATGCTGTTGGTGTTCTTGCTCATCGCGGCCATATTCACCTACTTAGACACGCGTGCTTCAGGATCCGGCTCACGCTATGTCGCCCAAGCCTCCAAATTGCAACTGCTGTCACAGCGTCTTGCAAAGAACGCCGAAGTGGCCAGTATCTCAGGTGACAGCGCTGCCTTCGATGCATTGACCGATGCGCGCTCGCAATTCTCTGCGACGTTGGATGTTCTAGACAAAGGCGATGCCAACTTACCACCGACTGAAGGTGCACCGCGCAATCCATTGGATCAACTATCCTTACAGTGGAAACGCGTCACGAATCTACTGGATGAACTAGAGCAAGGCCGTGGTGTGTTGGTCACACTGGAACGTGGTGCCTCATTGCAACGCGATATGTTGAAGATGGCCGAAGTTGTAGTCAGTGAGACTTCTCCCGCCCTAAAACCAAAGGCCAGCCAATTCCAATTGCTGTTGGAGCAAACCGTAGGTGAGGTGCAGACCGTTCAGACCTCCAGCTCAACAGACAGCTTGGCAGCCTTGCCTGAAAAGATGCGCGCCGCCCAACTCTTGTTGGCGGAACTTCCTCAAGCCGACCCCAATGTCTCCGCATTGAAAGACGAGTTCGAAGGCTATCAGAACGTCGTTGGCTTCATCGCCGCCAACAAGGACAAGGTATTGGCTTCTCGTAAAG
>JAVBYP010000115.1 GCA_030823965.1 Sideroxydans sp. | reverse complement strand
GACCCGCAATGTAAGTGCTACACCTGCCAGAACTTCACCCGAGCCTATCTGCATCACCTGCACCGATTGGGCGAGATACTGGGCGCGCGCCTCAATACCATCCACAACCTGCATTACTACCAAGAGTTGATGCAGCAGATCCGCGCTTCTATTGAAGCGGGGCGTTTTGCCGAGTTCCAAGCTGAGTTCCACCAAGCCCGCGCAGGCCGTTGAACCCCCGCTGGGCGTAGCAAATCGGTCACATCATCCGTGCTAGAATGCGCGCCTTAATTTTTTGTTATCAATCTTTTTGTCATCAATCTCGGAGAGTAATTACATGATCACTGAATTCTTCATCAGCAACGCACACGCAGAAGGCGCAGCAGCACCCGCAGGCGGTGGTTTCCTCGAATTCCTGCCATTGATCGCCTTGTTGGCCGTGTTCTATTTCCTCATCCTGCGTCCACAGCAAAAACGTGCCAAAGAGCACAAGGCGATGATGGAAGCGCTGCAAAAAGGCGATGAAGTCGTCACTGGTGGCGGCGCATTGGGCCGTGTAGAAAAAGTGGGTGAAGAGTACGTAGCAGTCGAAGTGGCTGAAGGCGTCACCGTTCAATTCCAGAAGTTCGCCATCCAAACCGTGTTGCCCAAAGGCACCATCAAGGCTCTTTGATCTGTCGAGTTCTACTAACCCAATGTTCGATAGCACACCGTTCGTCCCGAGTGCCGCGCACAGCGCGGTGTATCGAGGGAACCGTCGCCTACAGCGACGGATGTTTCGATATGGCCTGCGGCCTACTCAACACGAACGGGTTGTGACTATAGGCTGTAACAAGGTGCTGCAATGAATCACTATCCGATCTGGAAATACCTGTTGATCCTGTTCGCACTCGTCACCGGCTTGGTGTATGCCTTGCCGAACCTGTACGGAGAATCGCCGGCGGTGCAAGTGTTGCCGCTCAGGTCTCACCTCAAGGCGGATACAGCCCTGTTGCAGCGTGTTGAAGAAGCATTGCAGAGTGCACAGCTTGAACCAGAGATACTTTCTCTCGACGCAACGAGTGTGAAAGTACGCTTTGCAGATACCGAAAGCCAGATCAAAGCGAAAGACGCGTTGCACGCGGCGCTGGGCGAGGACTATGTCGTCGCACTGAACCTCTTGTCGCGTTCACCAGATTGGCTCACCAGCCTCAATGCCTTGCCGATGTACCTCGGCTTGGACTTGCGTGGTGGTGTGCACTTCCTCATGCAGGTGGATATGAAGGCCGCATTGGACAAGGCGCTCGAGTCTTCTTCCAGTGACATCCGCAGCACCTTGCGCGAGGCGAATATCCCTTACGCTGGGGTGACTCGCGATGGCACAGTCATCACCACCAAGTTCCGCGACACGGATGCGCGTAGCAAAGGTGAGGACGAGCTCAAACAGCGCTTCCAAGGTTTGGAATTCACAGCACGTGAAGTCGCAGGTGAGCCAGTGCTGGTCGCCACCCTCAAGCCACAAGAGCAGACACGCATCCAAGAGTCCGCAGTGCAACAGAACTTGGTCACCCTGCGTAACCGAGTGAACGAACTGGGTGTGACCGAACCGGTGATCCAGCAACAGGGCATAGACCGTATCGTGGTGCAATTGGCCGGCGTACAAGACACGGCTCGTGCAAAAGACATCTTGGGTCGAACCGCCACTTTGGAAGTACGTCTAGTTGATGACGATCATCAGATGGGTGCAGGCTCGGTCGCGCCATTCGGTACCGAAGTGTTCAAAGAGCGTGACGGTACGTCCGTCTTGGTCAAGAAGAGCGTCATCCTCACCGGCGAACGCATCAACGACGCGCAACCCGGTTTTGATAGCCGCAACAACGAACCCGCCGTCCACATCAATCTGGATGCTGTGGGTGCGCGCAAATTCAAAGAAGCCACCCGTGAGAACGTGGGCAAACGCATGGCGATCATTTTGTTTGAAAAAGGTCGCGGCGAAGTGATCACCGCCCCCGTTATACGCGAAGAGATCGGTGGCGGTCGTGTGCAGATCAGTGGCCAGATGAGCACCAGCGAAGCGCAGAACACCGCCTTGCTATTGCGCGCAGGTGCTTTGGCTGCGCCGATGGAGATCATCGAAGAACGTACCGTCGGACCTAGCCTAGGTGCGGACAACATCCAACGCGGCTTCGATTCCACCAAGATCGGTTTCATCGCCATCGCTATCTTCATGATCGCTTACTACCTCATGTTCGGCACCATCTCGGTACTGGCCTTGGGTGCCAACCTATTGTTGTTGGTCGCATTGCTCTCCATGTTGCAAGCCACGCTCACCTTGCCGGGCATGGCAGGTATCGCGCTGACCTTGGGTATGGCGATCGACTCCAACGTGCTGATCAATGAACGTATCCGTGAAGAGTTACGCAACGGTGTGCCGCCGCAGATGGCGATCCACACCGGTTACGAGAACGCGTTCGCCACCATCATCGACTCCAACATCACCACCCTCATCGCAGGCGTCGCTTTGTTCATGTTCGGCTCCGGCCCCATCAAAGGCTTCGCCGTCGTGTTGTGCTTGGGCATCCTCACCTCGATGTTCAGCTCGGTGCTGGTATCACGTGCGCTGGTCAATCTGTTCTATGGTCGTAAGCCACGACTCAACAAAGTCGCGATCGGCTAAGGGGTAAAGACATGGAATTCTTCAAGATCAAAAAAGACATCCCGTTCATGAGCTACGGGAAAGTGACAACCAGCATCTCATTGCTGACGTTCCTGTTCGCGGTGTTCTTTCTGGCAACCAAGGGATTGAACTTTGGTGTGGACTTTACCGGCGGTACCGTACTGGAAGTTCACTACTCAGAATCGGCAGACCTAGACAAGGTTCGCGGCAAACTGGCAGAGATCGGACTGCATGATTCCGTGGTGCAGAACTTCGGCACCAGCAAAGACGTATTGATCCAAGTTCCACTGAAACAGAACACCGTCGGCGCGAAACTCTCAGATAACGTGTTGGACGCATTGCGCGCACAAGATCCGGGCGTCGAATTGCGCCGCGTCGAGTTCGTCGGCCCACAAGTCGGTAAAGACCTGGTCGAGA
>JAVBYP010000125.1 GCA_030823965.1 Sideroxydans sp. | reverse complement strand
GTGCGCCCATCTATCCTAGGCGGCGTACCTGTTTTGAGCCTACCTACAGGCAACGATAGTTCACGCAGTCGGTGCGCCAAACTCAGGGCTGGCGGATCGCCCGCCCTACCCGCTTGATAGTTGGCTTGCCCCACATGGATCAATCCTGCCAAGAAAGTACCTGTGGTCAATACCACACTACGCGCTGTGAAACGCAAGCCCAGTTGAGTCACAACACCGCTTACACGCCCGTCCTCGACCATCAGGTCATCGACCGCTTGCTGGAACAACCACAGGTTAGGTTGATTTTCCAAACGGCTGCGAATAGCTTGCTTATAAAGGATGCGGTCGGCCTGCGCGCGCGTCGCGCGCACTGCCGGACCTTTGCTGGAATTTAGGATGCGAAATTGGATGCCGCCTTCGTCTGTCGCCGCCGCCATCGCGCCGCCAAGCGCATCCACTTCTTTGACTAGATGGCCTTTGCCGATACCACCAATAGAAGGATTACACGACATCTGCCCGAGCGTTTCGATGTTATGGCTAAGCAACAAGGTTTTGCTGCCCGCACGTGCGCTGGCAAGCGCCGCTTCAGTACCGGCATGCCCACCACCCACCACGATCACATCGAATTTGCCGGGAAAGTCCATTATGCGGCCAGCGAAAAAGGACGCGCATCTTACAACAGGCTGATTGGATTACAAAACTGATTGTTTCACGTGAAACAGTTGTTATTTACCAATACAGAAGCGGCTGAATATCTCACCCAACAAGTCATCTGCTACAAATTCGCCTGTGATCTCGTTCAAGGCGGTCTGCGCATAGCGCAACTCTTCAGCCAAGAGTTCGTGCATCTCGATGTTCTCGGCAGCCAATGAAAAATGCTGCTTGGCAGTGGCGATAGCGACTAAATGGCGCTCCCGCGCCATGAATACACCGGCTTCTTGGTGCCAACCTATCATTTTCAAAATCTTGTCCTGAAGCGCTTCGATGCCCAAGCCTGTTTTGGCGGAAACAAATAGGTGGCCGTCTTGAACGATATAAGAGGCTTGTGTCGCGACATCTACCTTGTTGTGGATGAACAGTCGAGGAATACCCAAAGGCAGTCGTTCGAGGATGGGCGTGACCTCAGCGGCGGTGTTTGGGTTGGATTCATCAGAAAGAACCAAAATCAAGTCCGCGCGTTCGATGTTCTGTTGCGTGCGGGCGATGCCCATGCGTTCCACGATATCCTCTGTCTCGCGCAACCCAGCGGTGTCAATGATGTGTAGCGGGACGCCATTGATCTGCAAGGATTGGCGGATCGCATCGCGCGTGGTGCCGGCGATATCGCTAACCAAGGCGACCTCTTCACCCGCCAAACGGTTTAGCAAGCTGGATTTGCCCACGTTGGGTGCGCCCACCAAGACCACCTGAGCGCCCTCTCGCAGGATGCTGCCTTGTTTGGCAAGCGTCTCGATGTGTGCCAATTCAGTTTGAATCTGGGCGAGCTTCCCTTCGAGGCGCGCCCTTTCTACGGTAGCGATTCCATCCTCTTCGGGGAAGTCTAAGGTCGCCTCGACCAACATGCGCAAATCGATGAGTTTGGCGACAACTCCTTGTATGGCCTTTGAGAACTCCCCCTGCATGGATCGGACTGCACTTCTGGCAGCCTGTTGGGTGGTTGCCTCAATCAAGTCAGAGACGCTTTCGGCTTGAGCCAAGTCCATCTTATCGTTCAAGAATGCGCGTTGGGTGAATTCCCCAGGTTGCGCTAGACGAGCCCCTAGCTCCAAGCAGCGTTGCAATAACAGTTGCAGCACGGCGGGGCCACCATGCCCTTGTAGTTCCAACACCTCTTCTCCTGTGTAGGAATGCGGCGCAGGAAAGTACAAGGCGATGCCTTGATCGATAACGGACTGGTCTGATGCAAGAAAGGGGGTGTAAACCGCAAATCGCGGGGGAAGTTGACGTCCTGTGAGCGATACGCCTATGTCAGCTAGGCCGCTTCCGGAGATGCGCACGACACCGATACCACCGCGACCGCTTCCGGTCGCAATGGCGGCGATATTGTCAGGCTTTTGTGACGCCTTTTTGAGAAGCATCTGCGCCACGATTGATGTACCACTGCTGACCGATGGACAGGATGTTGTTCACCAATGAGTACAACACCAAGCCGGCAGGAAAGAAGAAGAAGACGACACTGAATGCGATCGGCATGATCTGCATCACTTTGGCTTGGATAGGGTCGGTCGGCACTGGATTCAGTTTCGACTGAATGATCATGCTGGCACCCATGATGACAGGCAAGATGAAGTATGGGTCAGTCGCAGACAAGTCTTGGATCCAACCAAAGAATGGAGCATGACGCAGTTCCACGCTTTCCAAGATGGCCCAGTACAAACCAATGAAGACAGGAATCTGGATTAGTACGGGCAGACAGCCACCCAAAGGATTGATCTTTTCTGTCTTGTAGAGATCCATCATGGCTTTGTTCAGACGTTCGCGGTCATCGCCATATTGCTTCTTAATCAATTCCAACTTGGGCGCTACCACGCGCATCTTCGCCATCGAGCGATAGCTGGCCGCAGAAAGAGGGAAGAACGCCAACTTGATCAACACGGTCAACAAGACGATCGCCACACCCCAATTTCCGACCCAGTCATTCAGGAAGGACATCAGCCAGAACAAGGGGGCTGCGAATACAGTGAATATACCGTAGTCGACCGTCAGGCCCAATCCAGGAGCGACATCATCCAGCTTGCTTACGGCTGGGCCAACATAAAGCGGTGTCGATATGAGGGTGGTCTGGTTAGGCTCGATGCTTGCGATAGGCAAGATCACCCCAACTGAGAAGAGATTTCCATCTAGATGTTTTGTATAGAATTCGCGAACCGTCTTGCCTTGTGGCAACCAAGCCGATACGAAGTAATGCTGCACCATGCCGATCCATCCGTTGTCTGGATCTTTGGGAAGCGTCACTTTTTTCTTCTCTATCTCTGAGAACTCGATCTTTAGATACTTCTCTAGGTCGGTATAGACAGCCGCCCCAGTGTAGGTAGGAATAAAAACAGAGGCGCCTTCTGGTAGTGTGGCATCACGCACCAACTGGAAGTAA
>JAVBYP010000131.1 GCA_030823965.1 Sideroxydans sp. | reverse complement strand
TCGGCTGGCCATGGTGTAGCACCTCTAACGAGGGCAGGCGCAGGCTGATGTTGAAGTCGGGCATGCTGGTCTTCGCGCAAAGTTAGAAATTGTAGATGCCGATGTAGTGGGTGATCTCTTGTCTTTCGTTCTTGATGGCGGTGATGGTGAGCCAGAAGGGATGCAGGATGCGTCCATCCTTGGTCTTGATGCGTATCTCGCCGCTCCATGAACCTACCTGTATCAATCGCTTCCAAAGCTGTTCGTAGAAACTCGTGTCGTGCATGCCTGATTTGAAGAGGCGTGGATTCTGCCCAACGATCTCTTCCATGCTGTAGCCGAGTTTGTCCAAGAACTTCTTGTTGGCGCGGATGATATTGGCATTCACGTCGGTGATGACGGTGGGGTCTTTGATCTCAAAGGCGACGGCAGCGATGCGCAAGTCGTCCTCGATCAGTTTGCGCTCTTCGATGTTATCGATGAGCGGACGGAAGATGAGGTAGTAGAAGACAGGGAACAGTAGTAGCGAGAGAAGGGCAGAATCCAAGAGTGCGCTTACCGGCTTTGAGGTGGGGGGAAGCCAATTCATGATATTCATCACGAAAGCTTCGATGATGAATACGGCGCATATCAAGATGATCAGCAAGCGTGTAACGGAGTAGTGGTTCTCTTTGGACGATTTTTTTTGTAGCGCGGATGTGGGACCAGACATGGTATTTCCCCTTATAAGTATTGTTTTTCTGATGATGTTCCCCTCCATGCTGATTAGCAATAGGGACGGGCTCTTAGTAGAGTAAAGGGTAGGGACAAGGCGGGTCTGGAAGATGATAGTCTGCGAACTATCGATAGGAGAGAATCAATGGAGCATGTAGCAATAGTCACCGAATTCAAACGACGCAGACACACGTTCTATGCGCGTGGCATCTTGCCTGTGGTGGTGATCATCCTTTTGGGATGTTGGGTGATGTGGCATGGATTGCCGGATGACAAGCCCATCGTGTTGGCGGCGAATCTGTTGATCTTTGCGGCGGGTGCTTGGTATGTCATCTCGGCGAAGCGTTACTACCGTTGCCCCGCGTGCGAGAAGGTGGTGGTGCCCACCAAGGCGGATGGCAAACCGAGCGACATCAGCTTCGGTATCGACTACTCGCCAGAAGAGTGTCCGTATTGCAAGGTCAAGCTGCGTTAAGAATAGTAGGCTGGTGGTGAGCAAAGCGAACCCCAGCAAGCTGATTGCTAACAAACGCTGGGGTTCGTACCTCACCACCAGCCTACGGATTTCCCCTGTTAAACTTCTGCATCAACCTCAAGGAGCAACAATAGTATGAAGATCGTATTTGCAATCTGTCTGTTTCTATCCACTTCATTCGCCTGGGCGGCTGAGCCTCATGCGGCGATGCAGACCGAATCTGCCGTGGTCGAAGGCAAGGCGCTGGAAGTGCTGAACGTGGAGGGATTCACTTACCTGCGTCTCGATACGCAGCAAGGCGAGGTGTGGGCGGCGGTGATCAAGGGGCAGGTCAAGAAGGGGGATAGGGTCACGTTGAATGACGTGAGCGTGATGAACGATTTTGAGAGCAAGACGCTGAAACGGAAGTTCGATCGGATATTGTTCGGCAACTTGGTGGGTACTAATCGTGGTGCGGCAAAACCCTCTGCATTGGGTTCATCTTTTACCGTGATGCCGCCGCGTGTGCCGGCACCCAAGCTCGAGGTGATCAGTGACGCACCCGTCGCCAAGGCGACAGGTGCGAACGCCAAGACGGTCGCCGAGGTGGTCACCAACGGCAGCAAGTTAAAAGGCAAGACCGTGGTGGTGCGCGGCAGGGTGGTGAAGTACAACGCAGACATCATGGGGAAGAACTGGGTGCATCTGCAAGACGGTAGCGGCTCTGAGGCGGATGGCAGCAACGACATTCTCGTGACGACGATCAGTACGACCAATGTCGGTGAGGTGGTGACGGCAACCGGTGTGGTGCAGACCGATAAGGATTTCACAGCGGGCTACGCCTACAAGGTGTTGATCGAGGGAGCGAAGCTGAAATAAGGCTTTGCGAAGGACGTGAAAAAGGCGACCGCGTGGTCGCCTTTTTATTGGGTGTCAATTGAGTCAGTAGAGCAACTCTACCCAACGTCCAGCGGCGACCAATTCTTTGCGCTTCGCACTCCACGCTTCAGATGAGCCTGCGATGGTGCTCATCGCTTTGTCGATCTGCGCTTGTAGCTTGGTCAATCCTGCAACGTAGATGCGGCTGTTCGCGCTGTTCACCATCTCCCACACTTCGGCAGCGTTCTGCTCCAACGCTTGGTCCATGGCAATGGGTTCGTTGAAGGCTGGGCGTGGGCTGAGCGCTTGGAAGGCTTTGAACGTAGGTTGGTCGTAGTAGTTGGCGAGATCGTTGTTGGCATCGTTCAGGTAGAGCATCTCCAAGCCGGAACGCGCGCCGTGGAAGAGTCGCACCTTGCCTTGCCAGTTACCGTGCTTGTCGTAGATGGAGCGGATGAGGCTGCGGAACGGTGCGATGCCGGTTCCCATACCGATCATCAGCAGGTCGGTATAAGGATCGGTTGGGATGGCGAAGGGATAGCTGACGGGGCCAGAGAATTCGACCGTGCTCTTGGGTTTCAAGTCGCACAGGTAGTTGGAAGCGACTCCGCCGTATTCTTCACCGTTCACTTCATCCACGTAGGAACAGCGACGCACGCATAGCGAGAACTCGGTACCGGCTGTGGTGTAGTCATGGTCTGCCAAAGAATACAGGCGCGGGTGATAGCGGTTGCCGTATTCGCCCGGTGCCAAGATGCGGATGCAGCTGCCGGGTTGCGCGTCGAATTTTGGATCGTTGGTGCGGAACACCAACTGCCACACTTCTTCACTCGAAGTCTCAGGGGTGATGCGAGTCGAACTCACGAGTTGGGCTTGGTGTATCGGTGCGTTCGCTGTTGCGGTATTTGCCATGTGCTTTCTCCTGAATCGTGACGACTAATATGTTCGCTTGGCTTCGCCTGTTTTGTACATCTCTTCGAGCCTTGCTTTGGCATCGCCGTATTTCTGTGCGGCTGCTTTCTTGAACCATTCCGCTGCTTTTTGGGCATCGCGCTCTGTGCCTAGTCCTTTGCGATACAT
>JAVBYP010000030.1 GCA_030823965.1 Sideroxydans sp. | reverse complement strand
CTCGCTTTCCTGCAATTCTTGGGTACGTTGTGAGACTTTGATCTCCAATGAAGAATTGACCAGCTTCAACTCCTCATCCAACTTGTCTCGCTCGATGTAACTATTCCTTAATTGGCGATTCTTTCGAGCCAGATAGAGGGCCAATGCCATCACACCCGACATCACCAAGAACCCGCCCGCGATCAATTCGATGACATATTTTTTGATCACGTCGCCCAGAGCGAATTGCTCGCCCCGATCAGGATTCGTCTTCATACGCAACATCACGGCCTCAACAGGCGCATAGTTCCCCGGTGGCGTGAATCCGTAGTATTTTCCCTTCTTGGCAGCCTCGTCTTCCGGCTTGATATTCAACAATGCGAGCGACACCGCCTTGATCAGCTTTTCAGGCACGCCAGGCGCAGCCGAAAACGCCCATTCTGGATACAAGTCGGTGGAAAGTATCTGCGGGAACTTCTCTTTCGGTTGCAAGTTCAACACTTTCAACTCATGCAACTTTATCTTGCCCTCGCGCGCCATGCTTTCCAGAATACCTGTGCGCACAAAGCCGATATCAGCCTCACCCTTCAACACCTGAAGCACCGGCTTATCCTGTGGCATGCCTGTGAAATTCACTTTCTCTGCCTCACTGATCTGGATCCCTCGCTCGAACAACATCCAGCGCTGCACCACGAAACCACCAAAAGAATGTTCCGCTACCGAAGTCACGATCTTTCCACGAATGTCAGCCAGCTCTTTGATGTCATCGCGATCGGCTCGAGCAAAGATGACGCCACCGAATGAGTCGACGGGGTGCCCTTCGACCAAGGGCATCAAGGTGGCGATGACAGCCAATCCATTATGTTCGCGTGTAGCGACATAATGTTCAGGATTGGTCAGGATGAAATCGAAGCGCTTCTCGTCGATCGCCTTATCCAGCTCAGTGAAGTACAGCGGCTCCATCGTAAAGTGATAATCACCCGCCACACGAGCGTTCAGATGATCGTTGGTCGCTTGCCACTGTTGGCGAGTGATCTCGATCTCACGGAACGACAGCACACCGATGCGAACCTCTTTATCCGCCGCGAACGCCGGCCACATCGTCAGCATCAGCAACGAGATGAGCAAGGAACGAGAGACTTGAGAGAGGGCGTATCTCACGTTATCAGTTCTCAGTTAAGACGACTCTACACGATTGCGACCAGCAGATTTTGCGGCATAGAGCGCCTTATCCACTTGTTGCAGCATCGCATCCAACGTCTGCGGGGTACTGGGGTGATGCGCACCGATACTGACAGTGAAGGAGAACGTCTGCGTACCTGTCTCGATACGCAGGATAGAGACGGCAGCGCGGATACGCTCAGCGATATTGAGCAGATCCTCTTTGCTGCACTCTGGCAACAACACCAAGAACTCTTCTCCGCCCCAGCGACCCGCGTGATCGTAAACGCGCCGCATCGAGTTCAGTATTTTCGCAACAGCGCACAGCGCGATGTCACCTGCAGCATGTCCGTAGGTGTCGTTCACATGTTTGAAATGGTCAAGATCGAGCAACAACAAACCCATCGTCCCGCCTTGCCGCGCCTGACGTGCCACCTCTTTCTCGAAGCGGTCGGTCATGCCACGCCGATTGAGCAATCCTGTGAGCGGGTCTATCTCTGTCAGCCTATGCAGATCTTCCGTACGCTCCCTCACTCGGATCTCCAGATCGTGATTGGTCTTACGCACGACCTCCACCATGTGATGGAACGAGGCTGCCAGTGCGGCGATCTCACCCTCACCCACCAAGGGCGTATCCACAGCGAGATTCCCATGCTGTATCTCTTCCGTTGCGTGTTGCAACTCGCTGATGGGTTTGAGCACCCAGCGTTGCAGGAAGTAATTCAATATCAGCAATGCCACAAGGAACAGCAGTCCGAACACCACAGGCAGCCAGATGAAGCCATGCAACACGGCAAGATTCCGCTCGTCCATCAGCGTCAAGTCATACCACCCCACTTCAGGTAGATAAGCGATACCCAGCAGATGCTTCTCGCCGCGATAGTTCACCCAAGTGGTCAGCACCTCACTTTGTTTGGTCGATCCCTGTAGTTTGTCCGCTAATTCCCGGATACGGGCCACATCTGTAGGGTGATCGAAAAGGACATCGATCTTGATGCGCTCACTCGAATCTTTCGTCAAGCTAGCGTAATCGATCAAAGAAGTATCTACGGAGAGTTGCACCGCCATATTCTCGTCCACGAAGAAATTGTGCATGCCCTCCTGCTCCAAGCCGACGCTTTCTTTGAGGAAGTCAGTGAGATCGATCCCCGTGCCGATGACACCAAGTACCTCATCACCGTTCTTGAGTAAGACGTTGATCCATACCTTGACCACCCCCAGATGGGCATCAGGATCGAGATTGACTTGATACTCCTTATCGTCTTTGAGAGTGGCATAGAACCACTCGTCATTCTTTGAATTAGGCGACAGTGTGTAACGGTATTGCTTACCCGTGTACCGGCCGTTCACATCATTGAAGTAATACCTACCACTCTTGGCAAACGCAGCGAAGTAGCTGTGATCGCGGAAGTCGATGCGGTAACGCTCCATCACTGCGATAGCACGTTGCCGTGTGGCGATGTCGTTCTCGCGCATCGCCAAGGCTTTCAATGCGGGCTCGGCCGCCATCTGGCGCGCCAATTTGATCTCGCGGATGAGGGGAGACAGCGTGCGATATTTATCGAACAACACCTGCCGCTGGGCGAACTGCTTACCCCATTGCTCGTTGATGGTATCGACCATCGCATCGAAGACGATGGCGCACAACACCGCGAACACTAAAAAGATGGCGATACGTAACAACAAGAACCGAGTGTTGAGTCTCATCCCCTGTCGCTGCGGAGCAGCTTCATCCTTGCTTGCACTCATTTGCTACTCCCCCTGATGACCATGCAGATATGCGCCCTGCTTGATCGTATTTTTTTTATCGTTCTTATACACCCAACGCAGTCTGCCAACACCTTTGTAGGTCTTGATCGACACGCATCACGACTTTTCTATCCAACTTTCCGTCATCCACCATCTCGTTGAGTATCTCCATGATCTCATCGGGTAGCAGTGGGTCACGGTAAGGACGCTTCTGCGCCAAAGCTTGGAACACGTCCG
>JAVBYP010000031.1 GCA_030823965.1 Sideroxydans sp. | reverse complement strand
CACCAGCTTGGAGAGTTTGTCGCACAGCATGTAGGGGAAGTCCAACACACGCCCCACATCGCGGATGACACCCTTCGATGCCATGGTGCCGAAAGTGGCAATCTGCGATACGTTCTGCTGCCCGTAATGATGGCGCACATATTCGATGACGCGCTCGCGCCCGTCTTGGCAGAAGTCCACGTCGAAGTCGGGCATGGACACACGCTCGGGATTCAAGAAGCGTTCGAACAGCAGCTCATAACGCAAGGGGTCGAGGTCGGTGATGCCGAGTGAATACGCCACCAGCGAGCCCGCACCGGAACCACGCCCCGGCCCCACAGGGACACCGTTGGGGAACTTCTCATCGCGGAAGGATTTCGCCCAACGGATGAAGTCGGCCACGATGAGGAAGTAGCCGGGGAACTTCATGTTGATGATGGTATTCACTTCGAAGTCGAGGCGCGCCTGATATTCCGGCATCTTGGCTGTGCGCTGCGTTGCATCTGGATACAGATGCAACATACGCTGCTCCAGTCCACGCTGAGATTCGCTACGCAGAAAATCATCCAGCGATTCGCCATTAGGCGTGGGGAAGTCCGGCAAGTGCGGCTTGCCCAACTTGAGCGTGAGGTTGCATCGCTTGGCGATCTCCACGCTGTTCTGCAATGCCTCGGGCAGGTCAGCGAACAGTCCAGCCATCTCCGCCTGTGTCTTGAAATATTGTTGCGCGGTGAATTGCTTCACACGACGCTTGTCGTTGAGCACGTAACCTTCGGCGATGCAAACGCGTGCCTCGTGAGCCTTGAAGTCATCGCGCGCGAGGAATTGCACGGGATGCGTCGCCACCACAGGTAGCGACAACTCCGCAGCCAGCTTCACCGTCTCACGCAAGATCATCTCTTCGCGAGGCGCACCAAAACGTTGCACTTCCAGATAGAAACGATTCGGGAACAGTTGCGCGTACTCTTGCGCCGTCATCAACGCAGCACCTGCACTGCCGTTTGCTAACGCCATACCGACCTCGCCCATGTGCGCGCCTGACAAGGCGATCAATCCTTCCGTCCCTTCTCGCAGCCATTGCTTGCGGATCTCAGGACGGCCGCGATATTGGTTCTCCAGATAGGCACGGGTGATCAGTTCGCACAGGCGCAGATAACCCGCATGGGATTGGCATAACAGCAGTAGACGAAAAGGTTGGTCGCGCGAGGCATCGTTACTCACGAACACATCGCAGCCGATGACCGGCTTGATGCCTGCACCGCGCGCCTCTTTGTAGAACTTCACCAGCCCGAACACATTGGACAGATCGGTGAGTGCCAGCGCCGGCATTGAATCGGCTTTCGCCGCGCCCACAGCTTCACCTATGCGTACGATGCCATCGGCGATGGAATATTCGCTATGAAGACGCAGATGTACGAAGGAGGGTTGCATGATGCTCGCGAATAAAATCTCGCGAGAATTTTACCACTTGGACAGCACCGATTCAGCAGGAATTATTGTGAGCGAGCAGATGTTCCCCCGCAACAATATCCCGCATCTATTGGCTTCCAGCCCTGTTGCGCTCATGGAACACACGTTCTACGGCGACAGACAAGACGGCGATATCTTGCAAATGAAGGTCTGGGAAAGCTTCGCGCAAAGCGATGCGCAAAAAGTGATTCTGTATCGTAGGTTGCTTTGGATCGAGCAATTGGAAGCCGATGCTATAAGCTTGATCGAAGACACCGCGCAAGCGCGTATTCGTTCTACGTTCTGACGATCGGTTAGGGATGATATTCTCGACCACGATGCGCCTTATTGGATGATGAAGGTCTCGAACAACACATCTGCAACACCCTCTGTGGCTTCCAAACCGATCGCTTTATTGACCGCCACTCTGGACTCCTCGAGCAAACGCTGTTTGCCTTGCATGTTGCTGATCTCTTCCGCAGATTTCTCACTCAGCAGATAGATCATGTTGTTGCGAATGGCGGGCATGTGCAGCTTGATCTTCCCACTCGCCTCTGGCTTAGCTAGCTTGAGCGTGATCGACACTTGCAGGTACTGCTGCTGTCCGCCACTCAAGTTGACCGTCAATGGCTCCACATACTCGTAATTGGCCCCACCCTCTCCTCCGCCTCCGCCACCACCAGATGCATTAGCATTCATGGAAAGCAAGGTGATCGCAAACAACCCAAGTACAACGTGCAGGGTGAAATGTTTTGATTTACGCATAACGATTTCCGCTTTCAACTTGCTTCATTGATGAAGTTAAAGTGGGCGCCGCAATGATCATCAGCGCAGTTCAATTGGCGGAGAGGGAGGGATTCGAACCCTCGATACCTTGCGGTATGCCTGATTTCGAGTCAGGTACATTCGACCACTCTGCCACCTCTCCGAGACTCGATTCGCTTTAGGCACAACGTGTTACGTGCAGCCCATCGCGAAGGGCGCGCATTTTACCAGCAACATCGGAATTTCGGGCAGAATGATGGCATGTGGCACCTGCTTCCTCTGCGACTCGCTGTCGTGATCGGCCTCTGTGCTTGGGGGGTGATCAAACTCATGTCAGCGCACCCCTTGCCTGATTGGCGTCAGGGTGAGTTAGTCGTGGTCGTTCCCAATATTGAAATGGAAACCGACACTGCGTTCGAAACTGATTTGGTCGAGCTGTTCGCTAAGCGCAACAATCTTAAGGTGCGTCTGTTACACCAAACTACCGATGAAGCCGTCAACAGTCTGAACGAAGGTCTTGCACATCTGGCGACTGGCATTCGCGCCAATTCCCATCGTTCATTGCGCTACAGCAAGAGCTATCAATCGCTCGACGAACGTATCGTTTGTAACAACGACTCTCCCAAACATATAGACGATATCTATACGCATCTCATCGCGGTGGCGACTGGCTCGGCACAAGAAGCGGCGCTACGCGTCGTGCGCGACAAGTACGATGAACTGACGTGGGAGTCCCGCAAGGGCAGTTCGCCCATCGAATTGTTGCAAGAGGTCGCCATGGACGAGTTGGAATGCACGGTCGCCAACGAGGAGCAGATCGCCAGTATGCGCAACTACTATCCAGACCTAAGTTCACGTTTGAGCTTGAATTCGCCTTCACAGATGAGTTGGGCGATCAGCGGCGAAGATGAATTGCTGACTAAGGTGGATAGATTCATGGATGAGATCAAGC
>JAVBYP010000032.1 GCA_030823965.1 Sideroxydans sp. | reverse complement strand
CCTTTAACGCCAGCACCACCAGCGCGGCGATACCTGCCACAACGAATGCGCCTACCCAAAGATCCAACTTTGTTCTTTCCATCTTTATGCTCCTCGAAACATGAACGCGGTCAATATGACATCCAACATCAATATCGCCAACGATGATTGCACTACCGTACGTGTCGTCGCGCCCGATACGCCTTCTGCCGTCGGCGGCGCATCGAAACCCTCGAACAAGGCGATCACCGTGACCGCAAAACCGAACACGAAACTCTTGATCACACCATTCAAGATGTCTTCCTGAAAATCGACCGTCGCCTGCATCTGTGACCAGAACGAGCCTTCATCCACGCCGATCAACACCACGCCGACCACATAACCGCCGAACACGCCCATCGCCGAAAAGATGGCGGCCAACAATGGCATAGAGATCACACCCGCCCAGAATCGGGGTGCGACCACGCGTGCGATGGGGCTCACCGCCATCATCTCCATCGCGGCGATCTGCTCGGTCGCTTTCATCAACCCGATCTCAGCCGTCATCGCAGATCCCGCGCGACTGGCGAACAATAGTGCCGCCAACACAGGCCCCAACTCGCGCACCAGACTCAAGGCGACCAAAGACCCAAGCGCCGATTCCGAACCATAACGCTTCAGTGTCTCAAAGCCTTGCAAGCCCAACACCATACCGACAAACATACCCGCCACGCCGATGATGACCAGCGACATCACTCCGCTGGCGAACAATTCTTTCACCACCAGATCGAAGCGGCGGAAGCTCATGCCGGACTGCAACAAGGTCTGGAACAAGAAACGCGATGCGACGCCGATGCGCCAAACGACGTTCACCGTCCGATGACCTACTGCGCGCACGCTCTTAACTAAAGGCATCAAACGCTCACTTTCAGGTCTTGCGCATAGCTGGTCGCGCCGGGGTAGTGGAACGGGATAGGGCCATCCATCTCGCCATGCACGAATTGATGCACGAACGGCTTGTCTGAAGCGCGTATCTCATCGGGCGTCCCTTCTGCCACGATGACACCATCTGCGATGAAGTAAACGTAATCCACGATCTTCAAGGATTCCTGCACATCATGCGTCACCACCACCGAGGTCGCCCCCAGCGCATCGTTCAATCTGCGGATAAGTTGCCCGACCACGCTCAAAGAGATCGGGTCAAGTCCCGCAAACGGCTCGTCATAGAGAATGAGCATCGGGTCGAGTGCGACCGTGCGCGCCAATGCCACGCGGCGTGCCATACCACCAGACAACTCGGCTGGCATCAGGTCGTGCGTGCCGCGCAAACCAACGGCATGTAACTTCAGCATCACCAAGTCATGGATGATCTCTTCGGGTAGATTCGTATGTTCGCGCATCTGGAACGCCACGTTGTCGAACACAGACATGTCTGTGAACAGTGCGCCGAACTGGAACAGCACGCCCATCTTGCGACGCATCTCGTATAGACCGCGTTCATCCAATTCATGGATGACTTGGCCGTCGATCTTGATCTCGCCTCGCGTGGGCTTGAGCGCTCCTCCGATCAATCGGAATAGCGTGGTCTTGCCGCAACCACTCCCCCCCATCACGGCGATCACCTTGCCCTTACCAAAGGACATATTGATACCCTTCAGGATGGCGCGCTGATCGTACGAGAAGTTGACGTCGTTGATTTCTACTAGTGCAGACACAATGGCTTTTTGCTTTTCACAAATTTCAAGGCGCGCATTCTAACATCACCCCAGCACGAGTTCTCTCCTCCATCGCCCTTGAGCTTATCGGCATTAGTGGCTATCCTGCGCGCGTAATTATTTCAGCCATAACGATATCTTGAACAAAGACAAGCTTCCCACCCTTCTTCTCGTGGATGACGACCCGCTCATTCGCGACTCGCTGAATCTGGTCCTATCGGATGAGTTCGACATCGTCCTAGCGGAAGACCGCGGGCACGCGATTCGTATCGTCCGTGATCTGCCCACGCCCCCCAATTTGGCACTGGTCGACCTTGGTCTTCCTCCCACACCGCACCGCCCACAAGAGGGTTTCAGGCTCATCACGGAATTGTTGGCGCACTCGCCCCAGATCAAGATCATCACATTATCAGGCCAGAGCGAAGAGAGTAATGCCCGCCATGCTCGAACGTTGGGTGCATTCGAGTTCGTCGCCAAACCCTGCAAGCCCGACGACATACGCGCCCAATTACGCGCAGCCCTCATCGCCCAGCACAGCGAGGAACGTACCGCCGCATTGAGTCAGTCGCAACTCGGCATCGTTGGCGAAAGCCCCGTCATCCAGACCCTGCGTGAACAGATCAAGCTCTACGCGAGCACGCCTTATCCCGTACTCATCCAAGGTGAATCGGGAAGTGGCAAGGAGTTGGTCGCACTGGCCTTGCAAAACCTGAGCAGGAACCCGAATTCTCCGTTCATCGCCATCAACTGCGCTGCCATCGCCCCCAACCTATTGGAATCGACTCTTTTCGGCCACGCCAAAGGGGCATTCACTGGTGCGACTGCCGCACAGATAGGATTTTTCGAAAAAGCCGAGAACGGCACTCTGTTCTTGGATGAGATCGGCGAATTGCCACAAGAACTGCAAGCCAAGCTGTTGCGCGTATTAGAGAACGGCGAATATCAACGTGTTGGCGAGACTGCGACGCGCAAGAGTAATGCACGTATCATCGCCGCGACCAACTTAGTGTTGGCACAAGCCGTTCGCAGCGGCAACTTCCGCGCAGACCTGTTCCATCGCATGAGCGTGTTCACCATCAATGTGCCACCGCTGAACACGATGGGCAGCGACAAGGTGTTGTTGTTAGAACATTTCCGCGATTTCTATACGAAGCAGATGCAGCGCAAACCATTCGCACTGGATGAAGCAGCTCAAATCGCCTGGAAGAACTATCCGTTCCCCGGCAACACGCGCGAGCTGCGCAACATCGTCATCCGCTTAGTCACCAAATATGCTGGTGTAAAAGTCAGTCCGTCACAGCTTGAGGCCGAGTTCGAACAACAATTCGCCGACTTGGGAGCAACCACCAATGAATCCCCGAGCGACTTGAAGCGTATCTTGCAGCAAGGCGGATTCAATCTGGACGATATGCTGATGGGCTACACTCAAAAGTATGTCGATACCGCAATGGAGCTGGCTCAAGGAAATGTCAGCGAAGCCGCTAAACTGCTGGGGATAGCTCGCACCACGCTGTATAGCCGCATGGAAGCTTTGCAAAAACACAGGGCGAACCAATAAGGG
>JAVBYP010000122.1 GCA_030823965.1 Sideroxydans sp. | reverse complement strand
TTCCACTCATGGCCGCAACATGGCGGGCGCTCGCTCTTTATGGCGCGCGACTGGCATGAAAGATGGCGACTTCGGTAAGCCCATCATCGCCATCGCCAACTCGTTCACTCAGTTCGTGCCAGGGCACGTTCACCTTAAAGATCTGGGGCAGATGGTGGCGCGCGAGATCGAGAAGGCGGGCGGCATCGCCAAGGAATTCAACACCATCGCGGTGGACGACGGCATCGCCATGGGGCATGACGGTATGTTGTATTCCCTGCCATCGCGCGATCTCATAGCCGACTCTGTCGAATATATGTGCAATGCGCACTGTGCCGATGCGCTGGTGTGTATCTCCAACTGCGACAAGATCACGCCAGGCATGTTGATGGCTGCGATGCGTCTGAACATTCCCGTGGTGTTCGTTTCCGGTGGGCCGATGGAAGCAGGCAAGGCGACCTTGCAGGGAAAAGTCGTCGGATTGGATCTGGTGGATGCGATGGTCGCAGCAGCGGATAGTCGCGTGAGCGATGCCGATGTGGACACGATCGAACGTTCCGCTTGTCCGACTTGCGGCTCCTGCTCTGGCATGTTCACCGCTAATTCGATGAATTGTCTGACCGAGGCGTTGGGTTTGTCTTTGCCCGGTAATGGTTCGCTGGTGGCGACACACGCAGAACGTAAACAGTTGTTCCTGCGCGCTGGCCGCACCATCGTCGAATTGTGCAAACGTTATTACGAGCAAGACGACACATCGGTGTTGCCGCGCAATATCGCCACCTTCGATGCCTTCGAGAATGCGATGACCTTGGATATCGCGATGGGAGGGTCGACCAATACCGTCTTGCACTTGCTCGCTATCGCACGCGAAGCAGGCGTGGACTTCACCATGAAAGATATGGATAGACTGTCGCGCCATGTGCCGACACTGTGCAAGGTCGCACCCTCGTCTGAATATCACTTGGAAGATGTGCACCGTGCCGGTGGTATCGCCGCCATCTTGGGGGAGCTGGATCGTGCAGGCCTGTTGCATGGTGAAGTCAGCACCGTACACAGCAAGACGATGCGCGAAGGATTGAAGCAATGGGACATCGCGCAAACTCAAAATGAAGATGCGAAGAAGTTCTTCCGTGCGGCTCCCGGCGGCATCGTCACCACCATCGCTTTTTCGCAGTCCATGTTGTACCCAGAGTTGGATGCTGATCGGGCCAATGGTTGTGTTCGTGATGCGGCCCATGCGTACTCAAAGGACGGTGGCTTGGCTGTGTTGCACGGCAACATCGCGCTCGATGGCTGCATCGTGAAGACGGCGGGTGTGGATGACAGTATCTTGAAGTTCAGTGGCCGTGCACGCGTGTTCGAGAGCCAAGATGCGGCGACAGCCGGCATCCTTGCTGATCAGATCGTGGCAGGTGATGTGGTGGTCATTCGCTACGAAGGCCCCAAGGGCGGCCCTGGCATGCAAGAGATGTTGTACCCAACTTCCTATCTGAAATCTAAAGGCTTGGGTAAGGCCTGCGCATTGCTCACCGACGGACGTTTTTCTGGAGGCACATCGGGTTTGAGCATCGGCCATGTCTCACCCGAAGCGGCGAGCGGCGGTGCCATTGGTCTGGTGCAAGAAGGTGATCGAATCGAGATCGACATCCCGAATCGCACTATCGATCTAATGATCTCTGATGCTGAGTTGACGCAGCGTCGCGCTGCGATGGATGCCAAAGGTAAGTCAGGTTGGAAGCCAGCTGCAGAGCGTCCTCGCAAAATATCTGCGGCGCTTCGCGCTTATGCGGCCATGGTCACCTCTGCGGATAAGGGTGCTGTTCGCGACGTTTCTCAGGTGGAAGGTATATAACTTCATTTGTAATTAAGGGGCGATAACGTGAAAGCAATCCTGATTGCGAATCCTAAAGGTGGTAGTGGCAAAAGCACGCTTTCCACCAACATCGCGGGGTATCTCGCCTCGCGCGGACAACGTGTCGCCATCCTCGATCTAGATAGGCAAAAGTCTTCGACTCAATGGCTAGCCGGGCGCCCCTTGAACTTACCAAGCATTGAGTTGATGCAATCGGATGTGGTGAGAGATTCGCCGCTCGATTGGTTGGTGATCGATTCACCTGCGGGTTTGCATGGGAAGAACTTGGAACATGCGCTGAAGCTGGTTCATCGCGTCATCGTTCCTATCGCACCCTCGGCCTTTGATATCCAAGCCAGTCACGAATTCCTGCAAGCTTTGCATCACGAGAAGACAGTCCGTAAAGGTAAGGTGTCGATCGGTGTCGTGGGCATGCGCATGGATCCGCGTACGCGTGCGGCGTTGACGTTGGAACAGTTCCTGAAAGGGCTTGATATGCCTGTGTTGGCGTACTTGCGAGAGACACAGGCTTATGTGAATGCTGGATTCGAAGGGAAGACCTTGTTTGACCTGCCGCCGTCGGTGGCTCATCGCGAGCTGGAACAATGGGCGTATTTGCTGGCGTGGTTGGAAAGTTGTGAATGAGTATTTTTCAATGGAGAAAATGATAATGAAGAAATTACTGTTACTAGCTGCGCTCCCTATTCTGTTCGCCTGTCAGCGAGAGGAGTCAATACCAGCGGCATCTTTACCTGCGGCGGCAGCACCTGTTGCAGTAGCAGTGCCTGCCGCGTCGTCGGTGGAGCAAGTGCCCACCGCAAAATCGCCTGAAACGGTAAAGCCCGTTGCTTCAACCACACCTGCCACTGTGGCAAAGCCTGTTGCTGTGGATAAGCCAACGCAGGCTGCTCTGGCCCCTGCCCCAGTTGCGCCCACTACCGTAGCAGTGGCGGCACCCTCCGCTGCAACTGTCGTGCCGCCTGCGGTCGAAGTCAAAGTACCTGCTGTAGCATCTGATGCCGACAGCATGGCGCTGGCTAAAAAACGTAATTGCCTTGCCTGTCACATGATCGATAAAAAGATCGTTGGCCCTGCATGGAAGGATGTCGCAGCCAAATATCGAGGTGATGCTGGCGCTCAAACCCGTATGGAGGCCAAGATCGGCAAGGGCGGAAGCGGCGCGTGGGGCAGTATGGCGATGCCCGCCCAACCCCAAGTCACCGCGGAAGAGCGTGCCACCTTGGCAAGGTTCATCTTGAACTTGAAGTAACGCGTCAACCAGTTCTGCGGGATGGCGTTACTGGCTCACCGCTTACTGTTTGCAATTCATGCGGGGTTGTTTAGAATGCGGTCGGGGTAAACACTCCGCTCGTTGTGAATGAAGTCAAACCTAGAAATGGAGAGAACAT
>JAVBYP010000033.1 GCA_030823965.1 Sideroxydans sp. | reverse complement strand
TTCCTTTTCGTTGCTGCGCCGATCTTGGCATTAGCTCCCGCTTTGGCGGCATGGGCGGTAGTGCCATTCTTTGATGGTGGTGCGCTGGCGGACGTGAACGCGGGCATACTGTATCTGCTGGCAATGACTTCGTTGGGCGTGTACGGCATCATCATCGCGGGTTGGGCGTCCAATTCTAAATATGCATTCTTGGGTGCGTTGCGTTCTGCAGCGCAGATCGTCTCCTACGAGTTGGCCATGGGCTTCGCGCTGGTGTGCGTGTTGCTCGCCGCCCAGAGCATGAATCTAGGCGAGATCGTGCGCGGCCAATCGCACCATGCGGGCATGCTGGGTTGGTACTGGATACCGCTGTTCCCGATGTTCGTGGTGTATTTCATCGCTGGTGTGGCTGAGACCAACCGTGCGCCGTTCGACTTGGCAGAAGGTGAGTCCGAGATCGTGGCGGGTTTCCACGTGGAATATTCCGGCATGGGCTTCGCCATCTTCTTCTTGGCGGAATACGCCAACATGATCTTGATCGCCGCGATGACATCAGTGATGTTCTTGGGTGGTTGGCTCAATCCATTCCATGGCTGGCCCGTTCTCGGTGAGTTGACCGATGCGATACCCGGATTGATCTGGATGCTGGGCAAGATGTCCGCCATGCTGTTCATCTTCCTGTGGTTCCGTGCCACCTTCCCACGTTATCGTTATGACCAGTTGATGCGTCTGGGTTGGAAGGTGTTCATTCCGCTCACACTGATCTGGGTCGTGGTGGTCGCGGCGTGGATGCAGACTCCCTATTGGCTGTGGTAAGCGGTCAAAGACAGGGTATTTAGGGACAAACCATGAATAAACTAATCAAATTCTTCAAGAGTTTCCTTCTGCTGGAATTGCTCAAAGGCATGTCGGTGACAGGCAAGTATTTCTTTGCGCGCCACATCACCGTCGAGTACCCAGAAGAGAAGACACCGCAGAGCTTCCGCTTCCGTGGTCTGCATGCGCAACGTCGTTATGCCAATGGCGAAGAGCGTTGCATCGCCTGTAAGTTGTGCGAAGCCGTTTGTCCTGCACTGGCGATCAAGATCGAAGTGGCTGAGCGTGCCGATGGTTCGCGCCGTACGACCCAGTACGACATCGATCTGACCAAATGTATCTTCTGTGGATTCTGTGAAGAGTCCTGTCCAGTCGACGCCATCGTCGAGACGCGCATCTTCGAATATCACGGCGAGCAGCGCGGCGATTTGTATTACACCAAAGAGATGTTGTTGGCCGTGGGCGATAAGCACGAAGAGCAGATCGCCAAAGACCGTGCCGCCGATGCTAAGTATCGGTAAATAGAGGACACCACATGAACTTTGAAACCATCTTGTTCTACTTGTTCGCAGCAGTGACCGTGTTCGCTGCCTTGCGCGTCATCACAGCGCGCAATCCCTTGCATGCCGTGCTGTTCCTCGTATTAGCCTTCGTCAGTAGCGCGGGTATCTGGTTGTTGTTGGAAGCCGAGTTCCTCGCCATCACCTTGGTGCTGGTGTATGTCGGCGCAGTGATGGTTTTGTTCCTCTTCGTCGTGATGATGCTGGACATCAATCTCGAGCAACTGCGTAAAGGGTTCTGGCAGTGGTTGCCGGTCGGAGCCATGTTGGCCGCCCTGATCGGGGTGCAGATGGTCTACGTGTTGGGTGATAAGTCTACAGGTGCGGGCATGACTGCCGTCAAGCATGCGGCTGATTACAGCAACACCAAAGAATTGGGTCGCTTGATCTACACCGACTACGTCTATCCATTCGAATTGGCTGCGGTGTTGTTGTTGGTCGCGATGGTAGCAGCGATCGCGCTCACCTTCCGTCGCCGTCGAGACACCAAGACACAAGACATCAGCAAACAAGTGAACGTGAATCGTAATGATCGCGTGCGCATCGTTTCGGTGCCGGCCGTTAAAAAACAAGAAGCGGGTGAGTCTAGTGCTCACGCTGCCAAATAAGGGGACGCCATGTTGCAATTGAGCCTGTCGCATTATCTGGTGTTGGGAGCGATACTTTTCGCGATCAGCGTGGTCGGGATCTTCCTCAATCGTAAGAACCTCATCGTATTGTTGATGGCGATCGAATTGATGTTGTTGGCGGTTAACACCAACTTCATCGCCTTCTCGCATTATCTGAATGATGCTGCGGGCCAAGTGTTCGTCTTCTTCATCCTGACCGTAGCTGCTGCCGAAGCGGCGATCGGCCTAGCGATCCTCGTCGTTTTGTTCCGCAATCTGCGTACGATCAACGTGGATGATCTAGGTACTTTGAAAGGTTGATGCACATGGATATGCATAGTCTGTATCTGATCGTTCCCTTGGCGCCATTGTTGGGTGCCATCGCCGCCGGTCTGTTTGGCAAGGTGCTGGGACGTACTTGGTCGCATCGCATCACGATCACCTTGGTAGCGGTCTCTTTCTTTGCGTCGCTGGCGATCTTCCAAGACGTATCTGCCGGCAACACCTTCAATGGCCCTATCTATACCTGGCTTACTTCAGGTGATACCAGCTTCCAGGTCGGTTTCCTGATCGACAAGTTGACTGTGACAATGATGTTGGTGGTCACCTTCGTATCCTTGATGGTTCACATCTACACCATCGGTTACATGGAAGAAGATCCTGGTTATCAGCGTTTCTTCAGCTATATCTCTTTGTTCACCTTCTCCATGTTGATGTTGGTGATGGCAAACAACTTCATGCAACTGTTCTTCGGCTGGGAAGCGGTGGGTCTGGTTTCTTATCTCCTCATCGGTTTCTGGTACACCAAACCTACTGCGATCTATGCCAACCTCAAAGCCTTCTTGGTCAACCGTGTGGGTGACTTTGGCTTCCTGTTGGGTATAGCGCTGGTGTTGATGGTGTTCGGCACGCTGGACTACCAGACCGTGTTCGCCAATGCCCACAACTATGCCAACGATCTAGCGCCTATCCCCGGCGTGTCTTGGAATCTGATTACGGCGATCTGTATCTTGTTGTTCATCGGAGCGATGGGTAAGAGCGCACAGTTCCCCTTGCACGTATGGCTGCCAGACTCGATGGAAGGTCCTACCCCGATCTCTGCTTTGATCCACGCGGCGACCATGGTGACAGCCGGTATCTTCATGGTGGCGCGTATGTCACCATTGTTCGAGATGTCCAATACGGCACTTTCCTTCGTATTGGTCATAGGTGCTATCACTGCCTTGTTCATGGGTTTCTTGGGCATTATCCAGAACGACATCAAGCGGGTCGTGGCGTACTCGACTTTGTCACAACTCGGCTACATGACCGTTGCG
>JAVBYP010000141.1 GCA_030823965.1 Sideroxydans sp. | reverse complement strand
CAAAGCTTGGAACACGTCCGCCACCGCCACGATACGCGCCTCTAGCGCCAAAGTCTCGGTACTCAGGTGATACGGGTAGCCAGAGCCATCCGCGCGTTCATGGTGTAACGCCGCCCATTGGGTGACCTTTTCCAATCCTTTGATGTTCTTCAGGATGGTATAGGTATCGAAACTATGGCGCTGGATATGGGCGTATTCCTCGGGCGTCAACTTGCCAGGCTTATCCAATAACTCATCAGGCTGCCTGAGCTTGCCGATGTCATGAAGCAGTCCTGCTAACTCCAACATCTCACAACTCTCTTCCGATAGTTCGAACGCTGATCCGAGATGGCGCGCCAGCCGTGCGACACCATCCGAGTGGGCTTTGGTGAACGGACTCTTCGCATCGACGATGTAAGAGAAGATGCGCACGACGCTACGTAATTCTTCGAATTCCATCTCGCGCAGCTTGGTATCAGAGAGCCAGACCGACACATAGCCTGACACATGCTCGTTCTCCAAAGAGAGCCAGAAGGCCTCGGAACGCGATATCTGCATGAAGACATCCACCAATTCAGGGCAGAACCAATCTCCGCGCTTCTCGAATATCTTCTTGCGTATCTCTTCGCGCCCAAGGAGTAGATTGGACTGATCCACCAAGAACCCCAAGGACAACACATCCACCCTATCCACCATGTAGATGCAATTGGCAGCGAGCTTCACCTCCTCGGGCAGATCTAAGTCTTTCAGTTCTGACCAATGGGTATGGTGATAGCGGATCACAGGTGCAAGGTGTTCCAGCAAAGGACATGAATTCAGCAACACCGCACCGATTCTGCAGTGGTCTCCTTCCTTCTCCCATTCGAACTGAGCCAAACGAGAATGGACCAAAGTCTTGGAGACCCCGCAGTCGTGCAGGATAGCGGCCTGGAACAGATCATCCATGCGTTGACCTTTCCATCCCATCTGTTTCCCGCATTCAGCCGCCATATAGGCCACGCGTTTTCCGTGGTGGATGTGGGTGACCCCAACCAGATCGAGTGCGTCCGACAGGGAATACACGGCCTCGTGCAGATTGATATTGAATTTGGACATTCTTTTCCTTTACTCACCTGCTATCGACAGACCCAGTACGACTGAAACGTATACCTATTTTGAAACCGAGCTAGCTATTCCTTCACCAGATACTTCAGCACCTCATCCGCTGGCAATGGTCGACTGAAGAGATACCCTTGGTATTCTTCGCACATCAGATCTCGGATGAAATCCAGTTGCTCTTGTGTCTCCACCCCTTCCGCAATGACCCTCATCTCCAAGGCGTGTGCCAATACCGCCGTGGCACTGACGATGGCCTCATCGTTCTCGTCCGTTGCCAGATCCCTGACGAACGATTGATCGATCTTGAGCGACTTGAATGGCAAGTGCTTCAAGCGACTTAAGGACGAATAACCCGTACCGAAATCATCCAGAGAAAGGTCGAAGCCCGCTTCACTGAGTTGCGTCAGCAATTCAACACTGTTCAGCCCCGCTTCCATGAGCAGACTTTCTGTCAACTCGAATTGGATATAGTGCGGCGGGATACCGACCTCACGCAGAATGGTAATGATCTTCTGCACCACATCTTTCTGACTGAATTGACGTGCAGAGAGATTCACCGCGATCGGGACGATACGATATCCCTGTGACTGCCAGATGCGCTGTTGCAGTACCGCCTGACGCACCACCCAGTCCCCGATCTCGTTGATGAGTCCACTCTCCTCGGCGACGGGTATGAACTGCGCCGGAGAGACCGCACCCAGTTGCGGGTGGAACCAGCGCAACAGCGCCTCCATGCCGACCACAGCGCCGCTGGCCACATTCACCTTGGGTTGGTAGTGCAGTGCGAGCTGTCCTTTAGCGATGGCGTTGCGTAACTCGCTCTCCAACTGCATGCGTTGCACTGCCTTCACATTCATCTCGGCTTCGTAATACTGGAACTGGTTGCGCCCTGAATCCTTGGCGCGATACATGGCCATATCCGCGTTACGCAACAACTGCACGGCAGTCTCGCCGTCATCTGGATAGATGCTCACGCCGATACTCAGTGAGATCGACAATTGCAGCTCACCGATCTTGAACTCACTACGCAACGATTCGATCATCTTCTCCGCAACGAAAGTCACTTCATCCTCTGAGTTCAGGTCGCCCAATAAGGCGATGAACTCATCTCCACCTTGGCGAGCGATGGTGTCAGACCGTCTCAAACACGCTTTGAGGCGCTGCGCCACTGCTTTGAGCAACTCATCACCGATGTCGTGACCGAGAGAATCATTGATGTTCTTGAAGTGATCCAGATCGATGAACAGCACAGCCAACTTGGTCTGGTGACGTTGTGCCAGATTCAGCGCTTGATCCAAACGGTCATTGAGAAGATAACGATTGGGGAGTCCGCTCAACACATCGTAGTTGGCTAGATACTGGATGCGCTCTTCTTCTTTCTTGCGTTCAGTGATGTCTAGGAAGACTGCGATGTAATGAGTGATGGCCCCCGCATCGTCACGCAACACGCTCACCGTCGACCATTGCGGGAATACCTCGCCATTCTTGCGCTTGTTCCATATCTCCCCACGCCACAATCCAGTGCGTTCAAGCGTTGCGTAGAAATTCTGGTAGTAGCTTTGATTCTGTCTCCCCGAAGAGAGGAAGCGCGGGTTCCTGCCGATCGCCTCTAACTCGGAATATCCCGTGATCTGTGTGAAGGCGCGATTCACCGAGACGATAGTGTAATCAGCGCCGGTGATCATGATGGCTTCACTATTCTGCTCGAACACCTTGGCCGACAGCCTCAGTCCATCCTCCGCCTTACGTCGTTGCCTGATCTCACTGGTCAACTTGTCCACCATGTCGTGGATCGCAGCGGACAAATGAGCGACCTCGCCATCCCCTTGTATCGCCGGAACGTCGTAACTCAGCTCTCCCGCTGCCACTTTTTCTGCTGCCCGACTGATACGGGTGATAGGCCTAGCGATACGCCCTGCCATCAACCACCCCAACCATGCGAACAAGACACCCAACACGACGCCCATCAACAGGATGCGGAAACGTAATTCACGCGCCGGTGCGAATGCCTGCGTCACATCCTCGCGCATCAGCGATATCCAACCCATCCCTGGGTAGTCACGATAGCCGGATGACTTCGCATAGCCCACAAGGTAGGTCTTGCCATCGCTCCATCTTTCCAACAGATGACCGCCAGAAGTATCACTCTGCCTGATCGCCTGCATCGTCAAGGGCGCGAGCTGAGCCAACTCACTACGTGGTTCTGCTGGGCCTGACA
>JAVBYP010000062.1 GCA_030823965.1 Sideroxydans sp. | reverse complement strand
GGCACCCGCCACACCGGCTTGCACGTAGATCAGATCACCATCCATGCGCAGCTCGGCCAATGCACCCAACATCAGCAACAGCGTGCCGTGGTAACCACCATCACGCACCAGCAGATTGCTACCCAGCCCGACCGCCATCAACGGTTCAGTCGCTGGCAGTTGCTGCAAGAAGCGCTGCAGGTCTGCAAGGTCGGCCGCTTGATACATGCGCTTGGCGACACCGCCCGCACGCCAACTGGTATGGCGGCGCATATCGACATCGCAGCTCAATTCGCCGCGAAGTCCGTCTGCCGTGAACTGTGTCGGTTCGCTCATCTTCATTTCATCTGCTTGACCAGATTCGGCACCCCGCCGATGCTGCCCGCGCCCATAGTCAGCACAACATCGCCATCGCGTGCCATCTGCAAAATGGTCTGCGGCATGTCGGCGATGCTCTCGACGAATACGGCTTCGTTCTGCCCTGCCACACGCAAGGCATGCATCAAGGCTCGTCCATCCGCCGCGACGATAGGCTGTTCACCTGCCGCATACACTTCCGCCAGCGCCAAGGCATCCACACCTGACATCACCTTCACGAAATCTTCGAACAAGTCACGCGTGCGCGTGAAACGATGCGGCTGGAATGCCAGCACTAAACGCTTGTCGGGGAATGCACCGCGCACTGCCGCCAACGTCGCGCGCATCTCCACGGGGTGATGGCCGTAATCGTCGATGAGCGTGAACGAACCGCCCGATGCCAGTGGTATCTCGCCGTAGCGTTGCATACGGCGACCGACGCCCTCGAATTCCGCCAAGCCTGCCACGATGGCTTCTTCCGACACGCCCACTTCCAGCGCGATCGCGATGGCAGCGAGTGAGTTCAACACGTTGTGCAAACCGGCCAAGTTGAGCGTCACCTCCAGATCGATAGGCACGGTGTTGTGGCGACACAAGGCAGTGAAACGCATCTTGCCGCCTTCGTGACGCACGTTCACCGCGCGGATCTGCGCACCTTCGCTAAAGCCATAGGTCGTGATGGGTTTGCTGATGCGCGGCAAGATGTCGCGCACGTTCTCGTCATCTACACACAACATGGCACGGCCGTAGAACGGCAGACGCTCGATGAAGTCGACGAAGGCTTGTTTCAGTTTGTTGAAGTCATGGCCGTAGGTCTCCATGTGGTCGGCATCGATGTTGGTGATGACCGCCAAGATCGGCGTGAGGTAGAGGAAGGACGCGTCCGACTCATCCGCTTCCGCCACGATGAACTCACCTGTACCTAAGCGTGCATTCGCACCGCTGCTATTGAGTCGACCGCCGATGACGAAGGTCGGGTCGTAGCCGCCTTTCGCCAACACGCTGGTCACCAGCGAGGTCGTGGTCGTCTTACCGTGCGTACCCGCCACGGCGATGCCCTGACGCAAGCGCATCAACTCCGCCAACATCACGGCACGCGGCACGATGGGGATTCGGCGCTCACGTGCTGCGACCACCTCAGGGTTGTCTGCCTTTACCGCTGTCGAAGTCACGACCGCATCTGCGTCTTGCAGGTTGTTGGTATCGTGACCGTAATGGATGGTCGCACCCAAGGTCTGCAAGCGTTGAGTGACGCCACTCTCTGCCAAGTCAGAGCCGCTCACTTGGAACCCTAGATTGAGCAACACCTCGGCGATACCGTTCATGCCGGAGCCGCCGATACCAACGAAGTGGATGTGTTTGATCTTATGTTTCATGGTTTTCCTATCCCGCTAACGCAACACAAACTTGCGCCACTTGCTGTGTCGCATCCGGTTTCGCCAAGTTGCGTGCGGCTTGCGCCATCGCCAGCAATTTCTCTCTTGTCATCTCTCGCAAAAGTTGCGCCAATTTCTCTGCGTTCAATTCTGTCTGCGGCAACAACACCGCAGCGCCCTGCTCACTCAGGAAAAGCGCGTTGTAGGTCTGGTGGTCATCCACCGCGTGAGGGAACGGAACGAGCACACTCGCCACACCCGCTACAGCCAACTCGGCGATAGTGAGCGCACCTGCACGGCAGATCACCACATCGGCACTCGCGTACTGGTTCGCCATGTCATCGAGGAAGGCACGGATGTCCACCTCCGACACGTTACTGGCGCAGCCAGCCGTTTGCGGGAGGAGGTGGGGGGGCGGCATTCCCGCACCCGTCGCTTGCGCGCACCGTGTCATGCCGCCCGCTTGCATGCCTGCTTGCTCATACAACTTCTGCACAGTCTCGAAATGTTTTTTGCCGGTCTGATGCAATACGTTCGGCCGCTCTGTTTCACTCATCAGCGCCAATGCTTTCGGCAATGCTTCGTTCAATGCCTGCGCGCCCAAACTGCCGCCCACCACCAACACATTCAACTTGCCACTACGGTTCGCGAAACGCGTTTGCGGTTCAGCCACCGCCGCGATGTCGGCACGCACGGGATTGCCACACCATTGCGTGCCCTTCAATACAGCAGGGAAACCACTCAACACACGAGTGGATAACTTCGCCAGCACCTTGTTACTCATTCCCGCGATAGAGTTCTGTTCATGGATGACCAGTGGACGACGCAAGATGGCGGCCATCAATCCTCCGGGCATAGTGATGTAACCGCCCATGCCCAAGATCACGTCAGGGCGATGACGAAAGATGGCATCCGCACTCTGGCCTAATGCCCGTAGCAAAGTGAATGGCAACGTGAGCAAGCGCATGAGCCCTTTGCCACGCACGCCTGAGAAGTTCACCCATGCGACGGGGTAACCATGCTTGGGCACCAACTCGGCTTCCATGCTGTTGGGTGCACCCAGCCAAACGACGTTCCAACCTTGCGCGCGCAACGCATCAGCCACCGCCAATCCTGGGTAGATGTGCCCACCGGTGCCGCCTGCCATGATGAGGATGGTGCGGCTCATATCGGCAACCCCTTTGCTACACGCCGATTCTCATAATCAATCCTGAGCAACACCGCGATCGCGATCAGGTTCACCACCACACCACTGCCACCAAAACTCAGGAACGGCAGTGTCAAACCTTTGGTCGGCAACACGCCCATGTTCACGCCGATGTTGATCATGGCTTGCACGCCCAACCACACGGCGATGCCTTGTGCCACCAAAGCAGGGAACAGACGCTCCGACATCGCGGCCTGACGACCGATAGCGAAGGCACGCACGATGAGCCATGCGAACAAGACTAAGACCGTAGCGACACCCACCAAGCCCAACTCTTCTGCAGTGACCGCCAGCAAGAAGTCTGTGTGCGCCTCGGGCAGATAGAATAATTTCTCGACGCTGCCACCCAGACCGACACCGAACCATTCACCGCGACCGAAGGCGATGAGCGCGTGACTCAA
>JAVBYP010000222.1 GCA_030823965.1 Sideroxydans sp. | reverse complement strand
AAGGCCACGCCGGGCATGAAGGCAACGAGCGCGCCGATGAATTGGCGAACCGAGGCATCGAAGAATTGAGGGCTAAGACATGAGACAGATCGTACTCGACACCGAAACAACTGGCCTTGATCCTAAACAGGGCCATCGCATCATCGAAGTCGCCGCTATCGAGTTGGATGGTCGCAAGGTCTCCGACCGTACCTTCCATCGTTATCTGAATCCAGAGCGCGAGATCGACGAAGGCGCGGCAGCCGTCCACGGACTGACTCTGGAACGTTTGCAGAACGAAGCGAAGTTCGCAGAGATCGCACCGGCTCTGCTGGAATTCATCGCAGGGGCGCAGCTCATCATCCATAACGCGCCGTTCGATATCGGCTTCTTGAATGCGGAGCTGACGCTGGCTGGGTTGCCGACCTTGAGCAATCCGGTCATCGATACCCTGAAGGTCGCCAAAGAACTACACCCGGGCAAGAAGAACAACCTCAACGCCTTGTGTGACCGTTACTTCATCGACAACTCACACCGCACTTTGCACGGCGCTCTGTTGGACACCGAGCTACTAGCCGAGGTCTATCTGGGGATGACGCGTGGGCAGGAAAGTCTGCTGGGTGAAGAGTCCTCTGCAGAGGATGGTGTGCAATTCAACGAGGCGGGCGAGGCTATCCATCTGAGTGTGCGCGTGTTGGCGGCGAGTGAGGAGGAGTTGGCCTTGCATGAAGCGCAGATGAATGACATCGACAAAGCCAGCAAGGGCACGTGTATGTGGAAGCGCCTTGCCAGTGCTGAAGCGCAATGACTAAAAAAGAGAGTGTCGTATCCACATTCGATGTGATCGTCATCGGCGCAGGTGCTGCTGGCATGATGTGCGCTCTGACCGCCGCCCAGCGCGGTCGTAAGGTGGTGATACTCGACCACTACGCCAAGCTGGCCGAGAAGATACGCATCTCCGGCGGCGGGCGCTGCAACTTCACCAACCTCAATACCAAGCCGGACAACTATCTGTCGCACAACCCGCATTTCTGTCGTTCGGCACTCTCACGTTACACCCCGCAACATTTCACCGCCTTGATGGATAAACATGGCATCGGCTATCACGAGAAGACTTTGGGTCAGTTGTTCTGCGATGAAGGCTCAGAAGCCATCATCAGCATGCTCAAAAAAGAGTGTGACGACGCAGGCGTGAAATGGATGCGGCCATGCGAAGTCGGCGAGGTACGTCGTAGCACGAGATTCACTGTGATGACTTCGCGCGGTTTGCTTGATGCCGAGGCGCTGGTCATCGCGACCGGTGGTTTGTCCATCCCCAAGATCGGCGCGACTCCGTTCGGATACAAAGTCGCCGAGCAGTTCGGCATCCCCATGACCAAGCTTAAACCCGGGCTGGTGCCGCTCACTTTCCATCCGGAAGAATGGGCAACCTATGCCGACCTGACCGGTGCGTCTTTGGATGCCGTGGTCAGCTTCGGTAAACAACGCTTCCGTGAGAACCTGTTGTTCACGCATCGTGGCTTGAGTGGCCCAGCCATCTTGCAGATATCCTCGTATTGGGAAGCAGGGCAGCCGCTGTCCATCGACTTGCTACCTGACCACGACATGCATGCCGTGTTCGTTGAACATGCCAAGAGCAAGCTGTTGTTGAGCAACTTCCTCGCACAATACCTACCGAAAAAGCTGGCTGATATCGTGGCCTCGCAATGGATAGAGGACAACAAGCCTCTCAACCAATATTCGCCCAAAGTGCTCGCAGCATTGGCCGGTCGCTTGAAAAACTGGCAGGTCACCCCCACTGGTACCATGGGCTACAGCAAAGCCGAGGTGACTTGCGGTGGAGTGGATACCCATGCGCTATCGTCCAAGACGATGGAAGCCAATGAGGTTCCTGGACTCTATTTCGTGGGCGAGGTGATGGACGTGACCGGTCAGTTGGGCGGTTATAATTTTCAGTGGGCGTGGGCTTCAGGCTACGCGGCTGGTTGTGCGGTTTGAAAAATTCTAACGAAGGAGATCTGATTATGCGTATCTTGTGGATTGCACTATTGACCCTGTTGTTGAGCGGTTGCGGTTACAACGACTTCCAAGCCAAAGACGAACAAGTGAAAGCGGATTGGGCAGAAGTGCTGAACCAATACCAGCGTCGCTTCGACCTCATCCCTAATCTGGTGAATACCGTCAAAGGTTATGCCCAGCAAGAGAAGGACGTCCTCATCGGCGTGACCGAGGCACGTGCCAAGGTCGGCACCATCCAAGCGACGCCTGAACTCATCAAGGATGCGCAGGCGTTCAAGCAGTTCCAAGCCGCCCAAGGCGAGCTGACACAGGCGTTGAGCAAACTGATGATGGTCACTGAGAACTATCCTCAGTTGAAATCGGATGCCATCTTCCGTGACCTGCAAGCGCAGTTGGAAGGCACTGAGAACCGTATCACGGTCGCACGTAAACGCTACATCGACGGGGTGAAGGAATACAACGTGTTGGCACGTTCCTTCCCGACCAATCTGACCGCGATGATGTTCAGCTACGAGGTCAAACCTTCCTTCGCTGTAGAAGACGAGAAGGCCGTCTCGTCCGCTCCTAAAGTCGATTTCGGCGCGCCGGCTGCCCAAGCCAAGTAATTCGCCATGAAGCGCCTTTGGTGGCTAGGCTTTCTACTTGCGTCGTTCCTGTTGGGAACGGCGCAGGCTGAAGTCACTATCCCGCCACTCAAGCAGCGCGTCACCGATCTGACATCGACGCTTGATGCCAGCCAGATCCAAACCCTAGAAGCAAAGCTCGCCACCTTTGAAAAAGCCAAAGGCTCGCAGATCGCCGTACTCATCCTGCCCACAACTCAACCTGAGGTCATCGAGCAGTTCGCTATCCGTGTGGTCGAGGCATGGAAATTGGGACGCAAGGGCGTGGATGATGGCGTGCTGCTACTGGTCGCCAAAGATGACCGCAAGTTGCGCATAGAGGTCGGCTATGGATTGGAAGGCGCACTCAACGATGCGACCGCAAAACGTATCGTTGCAGAAGTCATCAGCCCAGCTTTCAAGCAGGGGGATTTCTACGGTGGCATCGATGCTGGCGTAACTTCCATCATCAAAGTCATCGAAGGTGAACCGTTGCCGCCCCCTGCACCTAGTGGACAGGCTCAAGGTTCGGATTCCGATGATCTTAGCAATCTGTTGGGTATCGGCTTCGTCATCTTCATGATGGGTAACATCATCCTGCGTCAGATGTTGGGACGCTTACCTAGCGGTCTCCTCGTAGGCGGTGCCATCGCTACTGTCGCTTGGTTCATGCTGCTGTCGTTGGGTATCGCTGTTGTCGTCGGTGTCGTGGCATTCGTACTTTCTCTGATGTTCGGCTCAAGTTCGGGCGGCTCCAGC
>JAVBYP010000044.1 GCA_030823965.1 Sideroxydans sp. | reverse complement strand
GCGCCAAGCCACAACTGTAAAGCCTCATGAGAATCTCGACCGAAGACCTGCCGCAGCATTTGAAACGGGGACTCGGGTCGTTGTACGTCATTCACGGCGAAGCCTTGCTGCTTGCCATCGAAGCTGCCGATGCCATCCGCAACGCCGCACGCGAAGCGGGATACACCGAACGCGAGACCATCATCGTCGAGCAATATTTCAAATGGGGCGAACTACGCAACAGCGCGCAGAGCATGTCGCTGTTCTCCTCGCGCAAGGTGATCGACCTACGCATCCCGTCGGGCAAGCCCGGTGTGGAAGGTGCGCAGGCGCTGCAAGATCATTGCGAGAACCTCGATCCAGACACGCTCACGCTCATCTCGCTGCCCAAACTCGAAGGCACTGCTTTCAAGAGCAAGTGGTTCGCCGCTCTGGAACAGCACGGCACCATCATCAGCGCCGACGAAGTATCCCTCGCGGCATTGCCCACTTGGATCGCGGGAAGACTGCGACGCCAAGGACAATCAGCCGATGCGGATACCTTGAAGTTCCTCGCCGACAAGGTGGAAGGTAATCTGTTGGCGGCTTTTCAAGAGATACAAAAATTAGCACTTCTCTTCCCCGAGGGCGCGCTGACCTTCGATCAAGTCAAAGACTCGGTGATGGACGTGGCACGTTATGACGTGTTCAAACTCTCCGAAGCGATGCTTGCTGGTGATGCCGAACGTTATGCGCGCATCCTTGATGGCCTGCGTGCGGAGGGAACTGCCACCGTGCTCATCCTGTGGGCGATCGCGGAAGACATCCGCGCATTGGCAAAAGTCTCACGCGCCATGCAACAGAGCGGCAACCTAGCTAACGCATTGCGCGATGCCCGTGTGTGGGGTGCGAAACAAAAATTGATCGAACGCTCAGTACGCCGCTTCACACCCACCTTTGCTGAGCGTGCCTTGCGCCAAGCAGCACAGATCGACCGCCTCATCAAAGGTCTGCGCCAAGGTGACGTTTGGGATGAGTTGCTTCAGTTGGGTGTGCGCTGTGCCCGTGCAGGTGCGAGATGAGCGAAGTGTTGCTGGTCATCAGCAATACACCTGACCGTGCCACGGCGGAACGTATCGCAGGCGCACTGGTCGCAAGCCATACCGCAGCGTGCGTGAACGTATTGGCCGAATGTAGCTCTATCTATCGCTGGGAAGGCAAGGTCGAGCACGCGACCGAAGTCCCTTTGCTCATCAAGACTACTGCCGATGCCTATCCACGATTAGAGGCAGAATTGCGTAAACTGCACCCCTACACCGTACCGGAGATCATTGCTATCCCCCTCAGCGCAGGACTACCCGCCTATTTGGATTGGGTGAATACAGAGACTAGGAAGACCACATGATTCGTCGTTTGTTGCTCACCGTTTTGTTATTCATCGTTCCGCTGGCACAGGCGGACATGCTCTCCTTTGGTAGCAAGAAGCCCAGCTTCCTGCCCGCCGACCAAGCCTTCGCCTTGAGTGTGCAGGCAGTCGATCAAAAGACCCTCATCGCCAGCTTCAAGATCACGCCCGGCTACTACCTGTATCGCGACAAGATCAGTTTCACCTTGGCAGATGGCAAGCCTACACAGCTGACCTTACCCAAGGGCGAGGAAAAGGACGACCCCAACTTCGGTCTCATCGAGGTGTATCACCGCTCCTTCCAAGCTGAGATCAAGTTGCCCAAAGTCGATGTGAAAAAGACAGTGGTGGTGAACGCCAGCTATCAAGGTTGTAGCGACAACGGCTTGTGCTACCCGCCCATCGACAAGACTTTCAATATCGAGTTGATGCAAACCATCACTGCGGCGGATCCACCCACCATGACCGCGCCTCCCGTAGCAGACAAAGTCGCCCCTGAGAACGAGAACACACAGATCGCCAAGGTGTTCCAAAGCGGCAGCTTCTGGCTCATCGTCTCCTTCTTCTTCGGCGCCGGTTTGCTGCTCTCGCTGACCCCTTGCGTGTTCCCCATGATCCCCATCTTGTCGGGCATCATCGTCGGGCGCGGCCACAAGATCACCCATATGCATGCCTTCATCCTGTCGCTGGCTTATGTGTTGGGCATGGCCGTCACCTACGCCATCGCCGGGGTGGCTGCAGGCTATTCCGGCGACCTCATCTCGAACTCGTTGCAGACGCCTTGGGTGTTGGGCAGCTTCGCCGCACTGTTCGTAGTGCTGTCGCTATCCATGTTCGGTTTCTATGAGTTGCAATTACCCTCCGCCCTGCAAAGCAAACTCACCGACACCAGCAACAAGTTACATGGCGGACACTTGTCCGGCGTGTTCGGCATGGGTGCGCTGTCCGCCATCATCATGGGCCCTTGCGTGGCCGCCCCGCTCGCAGGCGCACTCCTATATATAAGCCAGACGCATGATGCCGTGCTCGGCGGAACAGCGCTGTTCGTGATGGCGCTGGGTATGGGCGTTCCGCTTCTCATCATCGGCACCTCGGCGGGCACCTTGTTGCCCAAAGCGGGCGCTTGGATGGAATCGGTGAAGCGTTTCTTCGGCGTGATGATGTTGGCCTTGGCTATCTGGATCGTCTCACCTGTCATCCCACTCGCTGTTGAGATGGGACTGTGGGCGGCGCTGCTGATCTTCTCCGCCATCTACCTACACGCGCTCGATCCGCTTCCCCACAGCGCACGTGGTTGGGACAAACTCGGCAAAGGACTAGGCGTCTTGGCGTTACTGCTGGGCGTGGCCTATCTGATCGGCGCTTTGTCTGGCGCACGCGACATCCTGCGCCCGCTCGGCAACCTTGGGCGCGCCACGGCTGAAGCAAGTCACAGCCTAATCTTCGAAAGAGTGAAGTCGAACGCGGAACTTGATGCAAGGATCGCTCAAGCCGCCGGCAAGACCGTGATGCTGGATTTCTACGCAGACTGGTGTGTGTCCTGCAAAGAGATGGAGCGCTTCACCTTTAGCGATGCTGGGGTGCAAGCCAAGTTGAAGGACACCATCCTGCTACAGGCTGACGTAACGGCCAACAATGCGGACGACAAAGCTTTGCTACAACGCTTCCAACTGTTCGGCCCTCCAGCCACCTTATTCTTCGACAGAGAAGGCAAGGAAATGGCTGATTCCAGAGTCGTCGGCTATCAAGATGCCCGTCAATTCACGGACTCACTGATTGCCGCTGGCCTATAAGCCTGATTTTCCACAAGTTCTTTTAATGGGTGGACAAACTAGTCCATTTTGCGGCAAACTGCGCCAATGAAGAACGTCTTGGTACTCCACGGCCCCAACCTGAATCTGCTCGGAACACGCGAGCCAGATGTGTATGGCCGCGTCACGTTGGACGAAATTAACGCCAAGTTGTCTGCACAAGCGCAGGCAAAAGACGCAAAGCTGGCTTACTTCCAAAGCAACA
>JAVBYP010000182.1 GCA_030823965.1 Sideroxydans sp. | reverse complement strand
TGCCGAAGATCAGGTAGCCGATGATCAAGCCAGATAGAGTCAATGCCACAACAAGCGGAATCTTCTTCATATGCTTCCCCTGTAATAAATCCAATCAATTCCAGGCGTATCCAATAAGAGCCACGCCGATTGTCACGACACCCAAGGCTAGGTTTATCGCCACCAGTTGACGGATCTTTCCTAGTAATTCCCCCGCCTCTTTCCAACGTTCTTTGGCGACGTGCAAACTCATTGGGACGTACAAACCGAAGAACACGTAGCCGTAGATCACCGTCATCACCAGACCCAGTAACAGCATGATGTGTATGTGATGTGACACGTTCGCCATCCCACCATATTGGTAGATGAGATAGAAACCGGTGACCAATATGCTGCCGACTGCCCCCCAAACCCACGTGAAAAAACGTTGGAATACGTTATTCCAGAGTCGTAGGCGTTCAGGTGGTTGCAACACCTCGACGGCAGCTGGGCGGAGTACGACGTAGGCGAAGAACATCCCGCCTACCCAAAGGACGGCAGCCAGCAGGTGAATGAGTTTGAAAGCGATCATGGCAATCCTTATGTTTTTGTTTGAGTGTACAACAGTGCGTCACGCACAGGCCTGAAGCTTCTGCGATGAACTTCAGACACACCATGTTCGCGCAAAGCGGCCAAGTGTGCGGCGGTAGGATAACCTTTGTGTCCGTCGAAGCCGTATTGAGGATATCGCATGTGTAGCTTCAGCATCAACTCATCCCGTGCTGTCTTTGCCAGGATCGAGGCAGCGGAGATAGCCGCGACTTTGCTATCGCCTTTGACGATGGCCTCACTTGGAATTCCCGTTTGCGGGCAATACAGGCCATCCACTAAAACTTGATGAGGCTGGATGGACAAGGCCAACACAGCGCGACGCATCGCCAACAAAGTGGCCTGCAAGATGTTGAGTGTGTCGATCTCTTCGACCTCGGCATAGGCGACTGCCCAAGCTAAGGCGCGTTCTCTGATGATGGGCGCCAGCAGGTCGCGCTGTCTTTCGGAGAGTTTCTTGGAATCTGCCAATCCTGCTATCGGATACGCGGGGTCGAGTATGACTGCGGCTGCACTGACAGGTCCAGCCAGTGGCCCACGCCCTGCTTCATCCACACCGCAGATGAGCAGGATATCGCTCATGCCAGATAAGGCAAGATGGCGGAGGCCGCTTTTTGTGCGGTGTTCTGACGCAAAGTCTGGTGCATGACACCAAACGTTTCCTCCAACTCCGCCACGGCGTTCTTGTTATTGACCAGATTCAGCAAGGCTTGGGCAAGGTTCTCTGGGGTGGCGTCGTCTTGCAATATCTCTGGCACGACGAAACGTCCAGCCAAGATATTGGGAAGACCGACATAACGTTGGTACATCTTGCGTTTGTGCAGCCACCAAGACAATGCGGGCATCTTGTAGGTGATGACCATGGGTCGCTTTAACAATGCTGCTTCCAGCGTCGCCGTGCCCGATGCCACTAGCACACCATCGGCGGCGACCATGGCATCGTGCGCATGACCGAACAGCATGGTGATCGGCAATTGCTGGGCTTCTAGTTTCCACAGCACTTCTTCAAAGATGTTGCGTGTCTCTCGACTGGCGAGTGGCACTAAGAATTGAGCTTCCGGCAGTTTCTGCAGGATGAGCTTCGCAGTCTCGATATAGGTATGAGCGAGTTGTCTCACTTCGCTCTGGCGACTGCCCGGAAGTAATGCGAACACTTTCGCAGTCTTGGGCATGATGCGCATCTGCTCACGCATCTCGGCACGCTTCGGATGGTCCGGTAAAAAATCCGCCAGCGGATGTCCAACATAAGTGACAGGGACGCCGGCCTTCTCATACAGCGGTGCTTCGAACGGAAACAGTGCCAGCACGTGCGACACCGCTTGTTTGATCTTATGGATACGCTCACCGCGCCAAGCCCAGATCGAAGGGCTGACGTAATGCACGGTCGGCACCCCACTCTGCTTCAGCGCCAATTCTAGATCAAGATTGAAATCCGGCGCATCGACACCGATGAAGAGGTCAGGCGGTTGGGCAAGGAAGCGTTCGCGCAATTGACGACGAATGCCTACGATCTCACGGTAGTGGCGCAGTACCTCGACGTAGCCACGCACCGCTAGCTTTTCCATGGGGAACAGAACATCCATGCCGATGGCTTGCATCTTAGGGCCGCCGATGCCGATGAAACGCACGTTCGGGGCGGCCTCTTTGATGGCGGTCATCAGCATGCTGCCTAGAAGATCGCCCGATGCCTCACCCGCCACGATGGCGATGGTTTTGATTCGCTCTGACATGGTTTAACGAACGATGCCGCGCTGTGAACGATTGAGGAAATCTGACATCAGCTTCAACTCTGGATGTTCCACCAACTGTTCATTGATGGCTTTCTTGGCTTCTTCCAAAGTCAGGCCAGACTTATACAAAGTCTTATACGCACGCTTGATCGCCATCACCGCCGCACTGGAGAAACCACGGCGCTTCAAGCCTTCAGAGTTCGTGCCATGCGGTGCTGCTGGATTCCCAGATACCGTCACATATGGAGGGATGTCTTGGAACAGGATGGTGCCCATACCAGTGATGACATGCGAACCGATCTGGCAGAACTGATGCACGACGGTGAACCCACCTAGGATAGCGAAGTCGTCCACGATGACGTGGCCAGCCAACTGCGCGTTGTTCGCGAAGATGGTGTTATTGCCTACTTGGCAGTCATGTGCCAAGTGAACGTAAGCCATGATCCAGTTCTTGTTACCGACGCGTGTCACGCCACCGTCCTGCGCCGTACCCAAGTTGAAGGTACAGAACTCGCGGATCATATTGTCGTCACCGATCTCCAGACGAGTCGGTTCACCCGCATATTTTTTGTCCTGTGGGATCTCGCCTAAGGAACTGAATTGGAAGATGCGATTGTTCTTGCCGATGGTCGTATGGCCGTTGATGACTACATGCGGTCCGATAGACGTGCCCGCACCGATCTCGACATGCTCGCCGATGATGGAATACGCCCCCACACTGACGTCAGCTGCGAGCTTGGCGTTGGGATGGATGATGGCGGTTGGATGACGCAGGCTGTCCATTATTTTTCCTTGATAGCGCAGATCAACTCAGCTTCTGCAGCGATCTGTCCTTCCACTTCAGCCGTCCCTTTGAACTTGAACATGCCACGACGGTTCATCGTGAGTTCCATGCGAAATATCAATTGGTCGCCAGCCGTAACAGGACGTTTGAAACGCGCATTATCGATACCGACAAAGTAGTAGACCGAATTGGCATCCGGTTTGGTGCCCATGCTCTTGAACGATAACAGCGCCGAAGCTTGCGCCATCGCCTCGATGACCAACACACCCGGCATCACAGGGTGGTGAGGATAATGTCCGG
>JAVBYP010000167.1 GCA_030823965.1 Sideroxydans sp. | reverse complement strand
CAGATGCGTGGTATGTCGTGCTTTGCCCCCCCGTGCATGTACCTACGGCTCAAATATTCACTCACCCAGAATTGACACGAAATACGATTTCGATGACAATGCGCGCCCTTCCGAAAGGGCAAACTTTTCGAGTAGGGCGTAACGAGGGTGGCTTGAGGCTAGGGAACGATCTGCAGGCAGTAGCGTGTGGTCTATATCCCGCAGTCAAGGAACATCTGGAGTGGCTGGCACAGTTCGCTCCCGCACTCATGACCGGCTCTGGTGCATGTGTGTTCGCAGAGTTCGCTACGGAAGTAGAAGCACAAGCGGTATTGCAGCAGTTGCCGGCCGATATGCGCGGATTCATCGCGAAGGGGTTGCAACAACATCCGCTAAGAAGTTTTGCTGCATAAGTTTATTGAAGCTTTAACAGAGTTTCGAAGGATGCTTCAAGAAATTCTGTTTTCGGGATGAAGTGCAAGGCGCACGGAGCACAGCAACCGGAATGTACGTGTTGTACATGAGGATTGCGAGCACCGCGTAACGCAGCAATTCGCCCGACAACTGAATTTATTGAAGTAGCCAAGGTTTTATTGGGGAGTCGCCAAGTGGTAAGGCATCGGATTTTGATTCCGACATTCGTAGGTTCGATCCCTACCTCCCCAGCCAGTTTCTCAATCGGTGTGTGATGGGCGTTCGCGCCCATTTTATTTTGCGAGGTGTTCGATGTCCGGCGACATGATGGTCTTCACCGGTAATGCTAATCCCAAACTTGCGGAAAGCGTTGCTCGTCACCTCGGTATCCATCTCGGTCGTGCCACCGTCAGTCGCTTCTCCGACGGCGAAGTGATGGTCGAGATCATGGAGCATGTTCGCGGCAAGGACGTGTTCATCCTGCAATCCACCTGCGCACCCACCAACGACAATCTGATGGAGATCATGGTCATGGTCGATGCACTGCGCCGCGCTTCGGCTGCACGCATCACTGCCGCCATCCCTTATTTCGGTTATGCCCGCCAAGACCGTCGTCCTCGTTCCGCTCGTGTCGCCATCACCGCCAAGGTCGTTGCCAACATGCTGACCGGTGTCGGCGTCGATCGCGTGTTGACCATGGACTTGCACTCCGACCAGATCCAAGGTTTCTTCGATATCCCAGTGGATAACGTGTATGCCAGCCCTATCCTGTTGTCGGATGTGTGGCGCAACAACTTCAAGAACCTGATCGTCGTATCGCCAGACGTGGGCGGTGTGGTGCGTGCGCGTGCCTTGGCTAAACAATTGGATGCTGACCTCGCAATCATCGACAAACGCCGTCCGAAGCCGAACGTCGCCAAAGTGATGAACATCATCGGTGATGTCGCGGGTCGTACCTGCTTGATCATGGAAGACATGGTTGATACAGCCAACACCTTGTGCGAAGCAGCGAATGCATTGAAAGAAAAGGGCGCAGAGCGCGTCGTCGCTTACTGTACCCACGGCGTGTTGTCTGGCCCAGCTATAGAGCGTCTTGAGAAATCTGCTATCGACGAGTTGGTCGTCACAGACACCATCCCCTTGAGCGAAGCAGCACGCAACTGCAAACGCATCCGCCAGTTGAGTATCGCTGAGTTGATGGCAGAGACATTGCGCCGTATCAACGCAGAAGAGTCGGTCAGTTCACTGTTCGTAGATTAAGTTTTTGCATCAGCCATGTTGGCTGATGCGCAACCCGGAGCCACTGGTCGCGGTCGGTTCCAATTAGAAGTGGAGAAGTAAAAATGGCAATTGAAATCAGCGCAACAACACGCAAAGCGCAAGGAACGGGTGCGAGCCGCCGTCTGCGTAAGGCGAACCTCGTCCCAGGTATCGTTTACGGTACAGGCGACGCAACTATGATCGAACTCGATCACAACACCCTTTATTTCGCACTGAAGAAAGAAGCGTTCCACGCTTCCGTTCTCTCATTGGAATTGGATGGCAAGAAGGAATCCGTTCTGCTGCGTGACTTCCAGATGCACCCTTTCCGTCAGCAAGTTCAACACATCGACTTCCAACGCGTCGATGCGAAGAAGAAGATCCACATGAAGGTGCCATTGCACTTCCTGAACGCCGAGATCTGCCCAGGCGTGAAGTTGAGCGGCGGTATCGTCACTCACGTGTTGAACGAACTGGAGATCGTCTGCTTGGCAGCTGATCTGCCAACCGCAATCGAAGTCGACTTGACCAATCTGGACATCACTCACTCTGTCCACGTTTCTGACGTCAAGTTGCCTAAGGGCGTTGAAGTAGCGACACATCACCACGCTGCTGACGCTGTGGCGACTGTTCAAGTGCCACGCGGTCACGTTGAAGCTGCTGCAGAAGCTGCTGCCGCTGCGGACGCTTCTGCTGCTTCCGCCGTTGCTGCTGCACCAGCCGCACCTGCAGCTAAGAAGTAATCTGCATCAAGAACGACCCGCCATGACATCAGAAGATGCATGGCGGGTTTTTCATTTGTAGAGGTACCCATTGAGCGAACCGATCAAACTCATCGTCGGACTAGGCAATCCCGGCAAAGAATACGATGCCACACGCCATAACGCAGGGTTCTGGTGGGTGGATGAGTTGGCGCGCAGCAATAACGCCAACTTCAAAGCCGACAGCAAGTTCCATGGCTTGATCGCCAAGACCAATCTGCATGGGCACGAAGTTCATCTGCTCAAGCCGCAGACCTTCATGAACGTGAGTGGCCGCGCGGTAGGTGCCGTGGCACAGTTCTACAAGATATTGCCGGAACAGATCCTCGTGGTGCATGACGAACTCGACTTGCCGCCTGGCAGTGCCAAGCTCAAGCAAGGTGGTGGTCATGGTGGGCACAATGGCCTGAAAGACATCATCGCGCATCTGGGCACCAAAGAATTTTGGCGACTCCGCATCGGTGTCGGCCATCCGGGCGACAGGGCAGAGGTGGTGAACTTCGTGCTCAATGCGCCACGTAAAGAAGAGCAAGTCTTGATCGATGAGGCATCGCAACGCGCACAAGACGTCGCGCCGCTCATCATCGAAGGCAAGCTCGAAGCAGCGATGTTGAAGCTGCATAGCAACTAACCAAGGAAACAATCATGAGTCTCAAGTGCGGTATCGTCGGTCTTCCAAACGTGGGTAAATCCACCATGTTCAATGCGCTCACCAAAGCGGGCATCGCTGCAGAAAATTATCCTTTCTGTACGATCGAGCCGAACGTCGGTATCGTCGAAGTGCCTGATCCGCGCATGGCTGAGCTGGCGAAGATCGTCAATCCGCAACGCATGCAACCTGCCATCGTCGAGTTCGTCGACATCGCGGGTCTGGTCGCTGGCGCATCCAAAGGTGAAGGCTTGGGCAACCAGTTCCTCGCCAACATCCGCGAGACCGATGCCATCGTCAACGTCGTGCGCTGTTTCGACGACGAGAACGTCGTGCACGTCGCAGGCAAGG
>JAVBYP010000153.1 GCA_030823965.1 Sideroxydans sp. | reverse complement strand
TGATAGGTGCTGCGACTGGCTGAGCGACAGCTGCTGGTTGTTGCACTGCACTCAGCACATCCTCTTTGGTCACTAGGCCATGTTTGCCGCTGCCTTGCAAGGTCGCGGTATCTACATCATGCGCATGAGCGAGTTTTCTGGCCGAAGGGGAAGCTGCGGCAGGAGCAGCGGTCGCCACAGGTGCTGCAGCCACTGGTGCAGGGGCTTGAGCCACCGCCTCGGTATCGATCTGAGCGATGATTTCGTTGCTGCCAACTTTGGCACCATCGGCTTTGATGATCTTCACCAGCACACCGCTCTTGATGGCAGGCAGTTCGAGCACGACCTTATCGGTTTCGATGTCGATGAGGTTCTCGCCCTCTTTCACCGCATCGCCGACTTTCTTGTTCCAAGTGATCAGGGTCGCTTCGGAGACGGACTCAGAGAGTTGCGGTACTTTGACTTCAATGATGCTCATGGTGTGCTCCTGGTTTGTTTTTCACGTTTAGGTCGGGACGGAATGCAGCTTCGATCACGGCTTTTTGTTGTTCGTTATGCGTGGCGAGATAGCCCGCCGCAGGGGATGCCGAGGACGGACGTAGCGCATATTCCAATCGCATCTCTGGACGCATCTGACGCAACAAGTAATGCTGGATACGATGCCACGCACCTTGATTACCCGGCTCTTCCTGACACCAGAGGACTTCGGTGGCTTGCGGGTAAGCCGCGATCTGCGCCGCGAACTCTTCGTGTGGGAAAGGATACAACTGCTCCAAGCGGATGATGGCCATGTTAGGTATGTTCTTCTCACGCCTATGCTTGAGCAAATCGAAATACACCTTACCGCTACACACGATGATGCGACTCACGTTGGAAGCGTCCAAAGTATCTATCTCAGGGATGACGTTTTGGAATCCACCTGTCGTGAACATCTCTAATGGAGACGATGCATCTTTACTACGCAACAGACTCTTGGGCGTGAAAACGATGAGTGGCTTGCGATAGGGACGTACCATCTGACGGCGCAACAGATGGAATATCTGCGCTGCCGTCGTGGGCACACAGACTTGGATGTTGTAGTCCGCGCAAAGCTGCAAGTAGCGCTCGATACGACCTGATGAGTGCTCAGGCCCTTGGCCTTCATAGCCATGCGGCAACAACATCACCAGCCCACACAACCTGCCCCATTTGGCTTCGCCAGAAGTGATGAATTGATCGATGACCACTTGAGCGCCGTTGGCGAAGTCGCCGAACTGGCCTTCCCACAGGGTCAACGTATCCGGCTCGGCGGTGGCGTACCCATACTCAAACCCGAGCACAGCCTCTTCCGACAGGATGGAATCGATGACGATGAAATCAGCTTGTTCTGGCGCGATATTCTGCAAGGGAATGTGAACGTCTTTGTCCCATTGCTCACGATTCTGATCATGCAACACGGCATGGCGATGGAAGAACGTGCCACGACCGCAATCCTCACCCGACAAGCGGACCGGATAGCCCTGGTTGACCAAACTTGCATAAGCCAAGTTCTCAGCCATGCCCCAATCCAGCGCAAGCTCACCTTTGCTCATAGAGATACGATCAGCCATGATCTTCTCCACACGCGAATGCAATTTGAAACCTTCAGGGATATCCACCAGACGCTGCGCTAACTGTTGCAGACGCTCACTCGACAGACTGGTGACTGCCGGAGTCTTCCATGAGATGTCGCCGACATAAGGCGCCCAACTCACCGCATGTCCGAACTTGTAATCGCTCAATACGGGCTGGATAGGATTGTGACCTGCATCCATCGCTTGCTTGTAGCTCACCACCATCTCGTCAGGCTCGTTGGCAGACAACACACCTTGCTCGACCAAACGTGCGGCATACAGTGCGCGCGTACCTGGATGTTTGTTCACCTTGCGGTACATCAAAGGCTGGGTGACCAGCGGTTCATCCTGCTCGTTGTGCCCCAGCTTGCGGAAACACACCATATCGATGACCACGTCACGATTGAACTGCATGCGGAAATCAAGTGCGATCTCGGTGACCAACAGCACCATCTCCGGATCATCCGCATTCACGTGAAAGATGGGCGCTTCGACCATCTTCGCCACGTCTGTGCAATACAACGAAGAACGCATATCGCGCACATCGGATGTGGTGAAGCCGATCTGGTTGTTGACGACGATATGCACCGTACCACCCGTGCGATAACCGCGCGTCTGCGACAGATTGAACGTCTCCTGATTCACGCCCTGCCCGCCAAATGCGGCATCTCCATGCAGCAAGATAGGCATCACTTGATTACCCTTTTTATCCTTGCGACGATGCTGGCGTGCGCGTACCGAGCCCTCGACCACAGGATTGACGATCTCTAAGTGGGATGGATTGAAAGCCAGCGTCAGATGCATCGCACCGCCCGGTGTGGCAATGTCGGATGAGAAACCTTGGTGGTATTTCACGTCGCCCGATGTCAGATGTTCGGTATGGATACCTTCGAACTCAGCGAACAAAACCTTGGGCAATTTGCCGAGGGTGTTGATCAACACGTTCAAACGACCCCGGTGCGCCATGCCGATGACAGACTCTTTCACGCCTTGTTCACCCGCACGTTGCAACAAATGATCGAGCAATGGGATCAGCGTGTCCCCGCCTTCTAGCGAGAATCGTTTTTGACCTACATATTTGGTGTGCAGGTAACGCTCCAGCCCTTCCGCCGCCGTCAGACGTTCGAGGATGCGCCGCTTCAATTCATTGGGATATTTCGGTTCGCCGCTAGCTCCCTCTAGGCGCGCTTGGATCCAACGCTTCTCAGCGACGTTGCTCATGTACATGTATTCCGCGCCGACACTGCTGCAATAGATGCGCTTCAGCCGCTGCAGGATGTCGCGCAACGTCATACGCGCACCACCCACCAATGAACCGGTGAAGAAAGTCGTGTCCATGTCCGTTTCGGTCAAGTTGTAGTAGGCAGGATTGAGCTCGACCACTTCTGGTTGGGGAAAACGCTTGAGCGGATCAAGATCGGCGACACGCGCCCCGAGGAAGCGATGTGCGTTGATGAGTTGCAAGACTGCCGACTGCTTGCGCTCCAACTCAGCGTGTTGCGAGGTCTCGGGTGCGTGTTGCGCACGAGCCAAGAAGCCGCGTTGGATAGGACTATGCGCTACATCTTGCTGTGTGCCGGCCACTTTCAATTTATCGAAATAGGCACGCCACTCTGCAGGCACGCTATCCGCACCGTTCAGATAATCTTCGTACAGACTTTCGACGAACACATTGTTGCCACCATTCAGCAACGAGGTGTTCTGCATCTCCTGCATGTAGTTCTTTTCGGGGGCATTCATATTCAACCTTGTTGAACTCAGCGTTTCGTCATTGAGATGTAGTCACGACGGGCAGCACCACGATAGAGCTGACGTGGGCGACCGATCTTATGCTCTGCATCGGCGATCATCTCGTTCCAT
>JAVBYP010000175.1 GCA_030823965.1 Sideroxydans sp. | reverse complement strand
AACGTCGATTGGCGATCCCCGTGAGTGCATCGGTGGTGGAAAGTCTAAGCAACTCGGCATTCGCAGAATCTAGCCTGCGTGTCACGTCCACCAGTTTGCGTTGCATCTCGATGAGACGCTGCATCGCCCGCACCTTGGAGTGGAACACCATCTCGCTCACCGGCTTGGTGAGGTAGTCATCGCCCCCTGCCGCGATGCCGCGCGCCAGATCTTCGTCCGTATTCATCGCGGTCAAGAAGATGATGGCCGTCCATTCACCTTCACGTTCGATCTTGCGTATCTTGCGCGCCACTTCGAAGCCGTCGATATCGGGCAAACGCGCGTCGAGCAAGATGACGTCTGGACGCTCACGCTCGAATATCTCCAGCGCCTGCTTACCTGTCTCGGCCAGCAAGGGTTCTTCTATGCCCATGCTCGCAAGGTAATTGGTAAGCACCTTGATGGTGACTTTGCTGTCCTCTACTACAAGGATCTTGGGGGTATCTGGAGTGTTCTTCATGTGAGGTGAATTTCGTTTTTTCGATTATATGTGGAGTCTCATCACATCAGGGATGCTTCCACTCAGAAACCAGATTCTCAAAGTCTTCTATGGCGATAGGCTTGCTGAAGAGATAGCCTTGGAACATATCGCATCCACGCTCGATGAGTGAAGGCAACTGATCCTGCGTCTCCACGCCCTCGGCGATGACATCGAATCCGAAGTTACGTGCCAGATCAGAGATGGTCTGCACCATCACCGCATCGCCAAGGTCGGTCAGGATGTCTCGCACGAAGGATTGGTCGATCTTCAGTTGATCGATAGGCAGACGCTTGATGTACTGCAGTGATGAATATCCTGTGCCGAAGTCATCCATTGAGAAGCGCACCCCGATCTGTTTGAGCGCCTGCATCTTTTCAGTCGCCTCGTCGACATCTTCAAGTACGAGGTTCTCGGTCAATTCCAACTCCAATCTGCGCGGATCTGCCCCTGTACTTTGCAAGACTGCCTTGACCTGATCGACGAAGTGTTTTTGGTGGAACTGTACCGGACTGATGTTGACGGCAAGATGCATCTTGCCAAGGACAGGGTCACTCTCCCATGATTTGAGTTGTTTGCAGGATTTTTCCAAGACCCAATACCCGATGGGCAAGATCAACTTGGTCTGCTCGGCGACTGGGATGAACTGGGCAGGCGAGACCATTCCCAATACTGGGCTGTTCCAACGTAACAGCACTTCGGCACCTAGCAGCTCCATGGACTTATTGGTCTGCAGTTGGAAGAACAACTTCAGCTCTCCATTCGCTAAGGCCCCGCGCAGCGCGCCCTCCAACAGCGTGCGCGACTCGAGCGCAGCCTGCATCGCGGGCTCGAAGAAGCGCACCATGTTGCGCCCGCTATCCTTGGCGCGATACATCGCCATGTCTGCTTGTTTCAAGAGGACATCGGAATTGACGGCATCACCCTTGAAGATGACCACGCCGATACTGGGTGAGCTGAGATGTTGAGACTCTTTGAGTTGATAAGGCTGCGACAGCGAATCGCGGATCTTTTCTGCGATATGGCCGGCTTGCAGTACAGCCTCCTCGCTCACCAAGCTCAAGCCTTCCAGCAGCACGACGAACTCATCCCCCCCAAAGCGGGCGACACTGTCGGTCTCTCGCACGCACTCGTTCATGCGACGCGCCACTTCTCGCAACATCATGTCTCCGTAGTCATGGCCACGGGTGTCGTTCAACAGTTTGAAGTGGTCCAGATCCAAGAACATCAGGGCGCAGTGATGTCCATTACGACGACTCAGCCCAAGACTCAGATGCAATCTATCCAGCATCAGACGCCGGTTGGGTAACTGGGTGAGCGGGTCGAAGAAGGCTAGGTTCCTGATCTCCTCCTCTGCCCGCTTGCGATCGGTGATATCGACAAAGACTGCGACGTAATGGGTCACCTCGCCACGATGTCTGACTGCTGTGATGGTGAGCCATTTAGGATAGACAGTCCCGTCCTTGCGCTTATCCAGCACCTCACCCGACCACCTTCCGAACTGGAGGATCTCGGCCCACATCTGTCGATAGAACTCGCCATCATGCCTACCCGAGCTGAGGATGCGCGGGTTCTGACCGATGACATCCTCTTCTTGATAGCCGGTGATCTGTTTGAATGCCGAGTTCACCTTGATGATGCGGTTACTCCTGTCGGTGACGATCATCGCCTCCTGCGTCTCGAACGCTACCGCCGCGATGCGCGCCTGTTCCGCCAGTTCCTCACGCTCACTCACATCTTGCACGGTGCCGATGGAGCGCAAAGGATCGCCTGAAGCATCAAAGTCAGAGCTGCATCTTTCCTCTACCCATTTGATGCGCCCATCGTCCATCAACAGTCGGTGGACGATCTGATAAGGCTTCTTATCGAGTAAGGAATTGTTATATGCGGCATTCACACGATCACGGTCTTCCGGATGGATCGCATGCAGGAAGGCCTCATAGGATGCGTCGAACTTGTTTTCGTCGATCTCGAAGAGACGGAATATCTCTTCAGACCAGATCAGCTTCCCGGATTTGACATCCAACTCCCAACTCCCGAAGTGACCGATCTTTTGCGCCTCCTTCAAGCGTTGCTTCTCAAGTTGCAGATTCAATTCAGTCTGTTTGCGTTTTGTGATCTCTGTCACGACGCCATCCCACACACACTCACCATCACCTATGGGTTCAGGGCTGGATTCGATACGGAACCAATGGGTGTTATGGCCCACCACCACTCGCCCTTCCCATCTGAAATGTGACAACTGCTTCATGGAGACCGAATTCTGCCGCCTGAACTCATCCAATTCCTCGGGGTGTATCGCACTGAAAGGCACATCTGCGTCGCGATAGACATCTTCCGCATTGACCCCCAGCATCTTGCAGAAGCGTTCGCTGACATATTGAAAATCCATGCGCCCGTCTTGGTTCGTACGCACGAGATAGACCCCGATAGGGATGTTGGTGGTCAAACGGTCGTATTGTTCTTTGCTGGCCTGCAGCTCTCGTTCGATGTTCTTGCTGAGCGCCACACTCTGTCCGATCTTGGCCGCCATCTTGTCGAAATGCCTGCCCAGTTCAGACAACTCATCCCTTCCTGCCAATCTGGTCTGCACGGAATAATCTCCCGCTTCGATGCGACCAGCCGCCTTGGCAAGCAACTCGACACGCCTAGTCACCAAACGATGCAAGACATAGGCGATGGACAATGCGGAGATGAAAGCGATGAGTGCGAATATCGATGATTGGACCAGCGTCGCACGACTCGCCTCTTGCAATTGCGCAGAGATATCTGCCTCGACGTACAACAAGCCCATCTTCTTTTCCAAGCCACCCCGCGTGTACGACACGACCAAGGGAAAGTATCCCTGGAGTATGGAAGTCTGATTTGCGTTGAACGTCAGATTGCTCACGCCACTCTTAGCGACGGCGGCGGCATCGACGCTAGAGTACAAAGAATTAGCCGCC
>JAVBYP010000052.1 GCA_030823965.1 Sideroxydans sp. | reverse complement strand
CACTACGACACAGGTACATTACGTCAATTCTGTGACATCTGGGAAAAGCATGGCTCTGGTCTGATCGCTTTCCACGGCCAGTCTGGCGACATCATGTTCCAAGGCGCGACTACTGAGAACGTGCAAAAGGCGTTCGATGAGATCAACGAGATGGGTTTCGACCTCGGTGGTGCAGGCCCGGCAGTGCGTACTTCCATGTCTTGTGTAGGTGCGGCACGTTGTGAGCAGTCTTGCTACGACGAAGCGCAAGCACATCGCGCAGTGCTGAACACCTTCTTGGATGATATCCATCGTCCATCGCTGCCTTACAAATTCAAGTTCAAGTTCTCTGGTTGCCCTAACGATTGTATGAACTCCGTACAGCGTTCCGACATGGCTGTCATTGGCACATGGCGCGACAACATCCGTACTGATGAGACATTGGCCAAGAAGTGGTTCGCCAAGCACGGTATGGATGAGTTGGTGAATGACGTGGTAGCGCGTTGTCCAACCAAGACCTTCCAGTTGAAAGAGATCAAGAACGTCAAGAAATCTGACAGCATCTCCAGCGTCGCGGTGAGCGACACGCATGCGATCGAGATCGACAACCGTGACTGTGTGCGCTGTATGCACTGCATCAACGTGATGACGGGTGCGTTGTCCCCAGGCAAGGATAAGGGTGCGACCATCCTCGTGGGCGGTAAGAGCCACTTGAAGATCGGCGGCCTGCTCGGCACAGTGATCATCCCGTTCATGAAGTTGGATACTGAAGAGGACGTCGAGAAGCTGGTCGACTTCGCACAACGCACCATCGACTTCTTTGCTGAGAACGCATTGGAGCATGAGCGTACTGGCGAGATGATCGAGCGTATCGGCCTGGCTAACTTCCTTGAGGCGATGGAGATCGAAGCTGATCCAGCCATGGTCAATTCGCCACGTATGAACCCTTATGTTCGTACCGATGGATGGGATGACGAAGTCGCTAAGATCAACGCCAAAAAGCAAGCTGCCTGAGGAGAATAGAGAATGAACCAAGCTGTTGCTGCTGCACCTGTCGCGAAACGCAAGCCTAAAGAGACTGGCGTTCCTGATAACAAGAAATATCTTCATCCAGTGATGGCGAAGAACTACGGGAACTGGAAATACCACGACCGTCCTCGTCCTGGTGTGTTGCACCATGTGGCCCATTCAGGCGATGAGATCTGGTCTGTGCGTGCCGGTACTGCACGTCAGATGGATATCTACACCATTCGTTTGTTGTGCGACATCGCTGATAAGTTCGCTGAAGGTCGTGTGCGTTTCACCATCCGTTCCAACATCGAATTCATGGTGTCGGACGAGAAGAAAGTGGCGCCGTTGATCGCTGAATTGGGCAAGCATGGCTTCCCAGTAGGTGGTACAGGTAACTCCATCACGATGATCGCGCATACCCAAGGTTGGTTGCATTGCGACATCCCAGGTACGGATGCATCGGGTGTCGTGAAGGCCTTGATGGATGAGTTGCATCACGAGTTCATCCGCGAAGAGATGCCTAACCGCGTGCACTTGTCTACATCTTGCTGTGAGATCAACTGCGGTGGTCAGGCTGACTTGGCCATCATCGTGCAGCACACCAAGCCGCCAGTCATCAATCATGACCTCGTTGCTAACGTATGTGAGCGTCCAACTGTGGTGGCACGTTGCCCAGTCGCGGCGATCCGTCCTGCGATGGTGAACGGCAAGCCTTCTCTGGAGATCGATGAGTCCAAGTGTATGTGCTGCGGTGCTTGCTACCCACCATGCCCACCGATGCAGATCAATGACCCAGAGAATTCCAAGCTGGCGATCTGGGTCGGCGGTAAGAACTCCAATGCGCGCGGTAAGCCAACCTTCATGAAGATGGTCGCATCCGGCTTGCCAAACAACGCACCGCGTTGGCCTGAAGTGGCTGAAGTCGTGAAGAACATCCTGTCTGTGTACAAGGACGATGCACGTCCTTGGGAGCGTCTGGCAGATTGGATCGATCGAATCGGTTGGCCACGTTTCTTCGAGAAGACTGGTCTGCCATTCACCAAGTATCTGATCGACGATTGGCGCGGTTCACGTGCGAACTTGAATTCGTCCACGCATATCCGTTTCTGATAAAGGGCGTTAGAGATGAAATTCGGAATCGTAGTCAACGAAGGGCCGTATCAGCATCAGGCGAGCGACTCAGCTTACCTGTTCGCTAAAGCGGCCATCGCCAAAGGGCATGAAGTGTGGCGTGTGTTCTTCTACCACGATGGTGTGAACAACGCATCCAAGCTGACCGAACCTCCTCAGGATGACAGACACATCGTCAATCGTTGGACCAAGTTGGCTGAAGAGCACAAGGTGGATCTGGTGGTGTGTGTGGCAGCAGCGATGCGTCGCGGCATCCGCGAAGAGAATCTGGCCGCAGGCTTCCGTATCTCGGGGCTTGGTCAGTTGGTTGAAGCCGGTACCAAATGTGATCGTCTGATCACATTCGGCGATTAAGGAGAGACGAGATGAGCGAAGGTGGTGTAAAAAAATTCATGTTCGTCAATCGCAAGGCGCCGTATGGGACGATCTATGCCTTGGAATCGTTGGAGGTGGTGTTGATCACGGCAGCTTTTGATCAGGACGTCTCATTGGTCTTTATGGATGACGGCGTATATCAATTGAAGAAAGGTCAGCAGACTAAAGGGATAGAGACCAAGAACTTCTCTCCTACCTACCGCGCGTTGGAAGGTTATGACATCGAGAAGTTGTATGTCGAAAAGGAATCTTTGGAAGCGCGTGGCCTGACCGAGGCTGATCTACTGGTGGATGTCACCGTTTTGGGGCGCGCAGAGATGGGCGCATTGATGAACGAACAAGACGTTGTCTTGAGTTTCTAAGGGGGCGGCATGTTACACATCATCAATAAATCTCCCCTAAGCAATGGCTCATTGGAAAGTTGTTTGCGGGTCGCTGTTCCGGGCGATATCCTGCTGACTGAAGATGCGGTGTATGCCGCAACTTCAGGTAATGCCTTCGAAGGGAAATTGCGTGAGGCGATGGGACGATTCAAAGTCTATGTCTTGCAACCCGATCTAGATGCCAGAGGACTTGGCGATCGACTCATCGAAGGTGTGACCAGTGTGGACCACGGTGGTTTCGTGGATCTGACCATCAGTAACAACAGTTGCCAATCTTGGCTGTAATTCAGTATCAATCTTTGGGAGAACTAGCATGGCAAGTATCGAAGTAGGCGGCAAATCTTACGAAACAGACGAAGAAGGTTACTTGGTCAATCTGGCTGAATGGAACAAAGAAGTCGGTGAATATCTGGCACAGACAGAAAGCGTCGAACTCACTGATCAACATTGGGAAGTCATCAACTTCCTGCGCGAGTATTTCGAGGAATATCAGATCGCTCCGGCAGTTCGCGTACTGACCAAGGCCATCGGTAAGAAACTCGGCCCAGAGAAGGGCAATAGCGAGTACCTGTATGGTCTGTTCCCGTATGGCCCTGGCAAACAAGCTTGCAAGATCGCGGGTCTGCCTA
>JAVBYP010000123.1 GCA_030823965.1 Sideroxydans sp. | reverse complement strand
TCGCCGATGAGCACGGGGTTGTTCTTGGTGCGGCGTTGTAGCACTTGGATGGCACGACGAATCTCGTCGTCACGTCCGATGACGGGATCGAGCTTACCCAGACGGGCACGCTCGGTCAGATCGACACAGTATTTCTTGAGCGACTCGCGCTGGCCTTCCGCCTCTTGCGAACCCACCGACTCACCACCGCGTACGGCAGCGATGGCGGTCTCCAACGGCGCACGCGATACGCCATGTGTCTTCAGCAAACGGCCTGTCTCGCCCTTGTCGTTAGTGAGCGCCAGCAAGAACATCTCGGAGGCGATGAACTGGTCACCGCGCTTCTGTGCTTCTTTATCGGTGAGGTTGAGCAGATTGCTCAGGTCACGCCCGACCTGAACTTCGCCGCTATGGCCTTCCACTTTGGGCAAACGTGAGACGGCATCGGTCAGTGCGGTCTTCAGCGCATTAGTGTTACCTCCAGCACGTGCCAGCAGCGAGCCCGCCCCGCTGTCGGCATCGTTGAGCAGCGCCAGCAACAGGTGCTGTGGCTCGATGAATTGGTTGTCCGCACCGACAGCCAGCCCTTGGGCATCGGACAGTGCTTGTTGCAGCTTGGTTGTGAACTTATCGAAACGCATGATTGACTCCTATTAGGGATATCTGACTGGGTGGTAGATGGGGTAGGTCAGTTCGATTTCAAGCCCATCCTTCATCCCTTATACTACCGACATCCACTTAGGGAATGTTCGATGCCACACATCAGCCTTGCACACCAGATCCGTTCCGACGTCCTCAATGCGCTTGCCGAGGACATCGGCACGGGCGACCTCACCGCACAACTGATCGCCGAGCACACCCAAGCTCATGCCACGATCATCACCCGCGAAGACATGGTGCTGTGCGGCACACTGTGGTTGGAGGAGTGTTTCATGCAGCTCGACCCCGACTGCAAGATCGAGTGGAAATATAAAGAAGGCGATGCCGTCGAAGCCAAGCAGACATTGTGCGAGATACATGGCGATGCGCGTGCGCTGTTATCGGCCGAACGCCCCGCGCTGAACTTCTTACAGACGCTCTCGGCAGTCGCCACGCAGACACGCCGCTATGTGAACGAGGTGAGCGGCACGCAAGCCAAGGTGCTGGATACGCGCAAGACCCTGCCCGGGATGCGCATCGCTCAGAAACATGCAGTGAAAGTGGGGGGCGGACACAACCAACGCATCGGATTGTTCGATGGCGTGCTCATCAAAGAGAACCACATCGCGGCGGCAGGCGGCATAGGCAAGGTGATGGAACACGCCTTCCAGATAGCTCCTCCCGACGTCACCATCCAGATCGAAGTCGAGTCGCTGGCAGAGTTGGATGAGGCATTGCTCGCTGGTGCCAGACTCATCCTGCTAGACAACTTCTCCCTCGCAGATATGCGCATCGCAGTGACCCACGCCGCCAAGCGCGCTGAGTTGGAAGCGTCAGGCGGTATCACCTTGGACAACATCCGCCTCGTGGCCGAGACGGGCGTGGATCGCATCTCCATCGGCGCGCTCACCAAGGATGTGAAAGCCATCGATCTGTCGATGCGATTGCAACTCTCTTGAAATCTCATAGAATGCCTATATATTAGAATTCTCTAATTTTATGGAGTCATCATGAGCGAGCCTAAACATATCGTTTGCCCCCACTGCGACGCAGTCAACCGTGTGCCAGAAGACAAACTGGGCGCTGCCCCGACCTGCGGCAAATGCAAGCAAGCGCTGTTCACCGCGCACCCCGTCGAACTCAACGCGAACAATTTTGCGACTCACATCGCACGTAGTGATGTGCCTGTGCTTGTGGATTTCTGGGCACCGTGGTGCGGTCCTTGCCGCATGATGGCGCCAGCCTACGCACAAGCCGCCGAACATCTTGAACCGAACATGCGCGTGGTGAAGTTGGATACGGAACAGGCGCAACAGATCGCCGCGCAATACAACATCCGCAGCATCCCGACGCTGGCGTTGTTCAAAGGCGGCAAAGAGGTCGCGCGTCAGGCCGGGGCGATGGATGTGAACGGTATCGTGAGTTGGGCGAGATCTAAAGCATGAAGATGCTCTGGATACTTTCAGGCTTGATGCTGGTCGGGTGTGCCGATCCAGCGCGCAACCTATATGAAGGTATCAAGGCAAACAACGATGCGAAGCGGACGCCCACCGAGCAAGCTGTCACGCCCGCACCCAGTTACGACGCTTACCAAAAAGAGTTGGAGCGAATGAGCAAATAAAAAGGGAAGCAGTAACGCTTCCCTTTTTGACTGATGTAGCAAGCTTCAATGTATCTCTGTTTTCTTTGCTGAAGGTTTGATCCTATCCAACAGGCGGCGCATATTACCCAGCGAGGCAAGATGCAGATACGCCATCCCCAAGGCACCACTTCTAAATAATGCAGGGAGCTTGTCATCGGCGAGCTGACCGAATTTCGCTTCATCGATGAGATAGAAATCGCTCAGCTGAAAGGTCTCGCCACTGGGTATGCCGAATCGTGCGCCTTGTTGCATGAATAAACCTAATTCATCCAACTGTTGAACCAGCGCTTCGGTGCGTGCGAACTCGACTTGGAAATTCTGCAGGAACTGCATCACTTCGTTCGTGCGCGGTGGCAGTTGCCCCGCTTCATCGATGAGGACCTCACCGATGTTCGGATTCAACGCTGGGCATTCTTCGTCGATGCACACCATCAACTGACCTTGCGCGCCGCCCTCTGCCATCACGAATGGATAGCGACGTACGAACGCAGGGATGTAACGTGCATCCCACTTACCCTTGTCATCCACATAGAGGTTCTCACCGGTGCGCACCCCTAACAACACGACGGGGCGCATCTTGCCATCCTGCGCTTTGATGAACACGATGGGATATTCGCGTGCCGCTTCGGCGAACTCGATCGCGCCCAACAATACAGCGGTAGTGTCGCGCACGAACTCGAAATTGACCTTGGCGGTATCGAATCGCAGATTGCGATGGACGTTGGAATTGAGTGGGACTACTTTTTGGTAGAACGCGAAGCTACTCAAGCTATTCTCCTTGTGGTATCACGGAACGACCACACAACCGCTACCACCAATGCCTGACTTCCCATCCCCCCCCTGCTCGATGTTGTCGAGCTTGCTGTCGCTTCCCATGAATCCTGGGGTGGACGATAGACGTGTCAGGAGTTGCTCATTGGAGAAACCACTCTCGCCTTCACCGAGATCCAATTTCTGATCACCTCTCTCGATGATGACCTGACCGTCACGCACTGTCACGTAGAGTCCTGGCTCACCTTCGCTAGCACTCTCTTCGAACACCTTCTCAAGATCGACATCAACGCTGTCTGGCCGAGGCGCATTGTTATTTGTGATGCTTGCGGGGAGCGCCATTATCTGCACGGGCCTTCCAGTCTCGCGTGCGAGTGTGGCTGCCTGATTGAGAGCCACAGTGAACGAGGTACCTCGCGCCACGAACACCACCTCACCTTTCCACACATAGACCCCCGCGCCATTCATCGGATCGCCAGCCCCCT
>JAVBYP010000035.1 GCA_030823965.1 Sideroxydans sp. | reverse complement strand
GCCGATGGCCATACCGAATGTGGCATTGGGATCAGTTGAAGGAACGACCTTGAAGAAAGGGACGCCAAGGGAACCCATCAGCAACGGGATGTAATCGATGGGCAACAAGTCCATCAGGTTCATGGTGAACACCCAGAAGAAGATGGTCAACGCCAATGGTCCGACCATATTGTTCCTGCCGGAGAAAGAACCGCGAACGCTGCTGTCGATGAATTCGATCGCCCACTCACAGAAATTCTGCAAACCGCTTGGTGTACCTGTGACGACGCTCTTAGCCACACTGCGAAACACCAACATGATGATTGCGCCAAGCAACAAGGAAACAAAGAATGTATCGAGATTAAGCGCCCAGAAGCCCATCGCTTTAGCTTCTTCTGCTGTGTGAGCAACAGTCCAAGTAGCTTGCTGAAGCGCTTCCACGCTACCGTCAGCTGCGTGACGCTCATAGCCTTCAGGCAATTGGCCGTAGGTGAGATTTTGAAGGTGGTGCTTGATGTATTCCGCTGAGGTATGAGCTTCGCTGGACATTTTTATTCGCTATCTTCAGTTTTGATTCTCAAAAACAAGCGAGCAACCAATAGTGCCGCCTGACCTAATACAAATCCGCCCAGTACTGCCAGCGGTAACTTCAGTATCGCCATGGCTAGTCCTAGCGACACGACCACCAAGAAAAAACGCTCGGTGGCGTAAAAATACATAAGCCGTAATTGAAGATGTGCATCATGGGCAGAACGGTGACTCGCTCGGGACATTCTCCAAGCCATCATCGCGCCATTGAGAACTGAGACCCCTCCCCCAATCAACACCGCTATCGCAAATTGCGGCGTTGCTCCGACACCCAAGGTAGCACTTCCGGCGATGACCGCGACGATGAGTTGCACCCATGTCACGCGCCTTATTTGTTGTTTTTCTTGTACCTCGGCTTCTGCAAGCGCGGCGATGATAGCGGCGTTCAGCGGGGGTGTCAAACGCTCTTGCGGTTCTTCACCCACTGAATTTGTCAATTAACGACCCTTTGTGAGCTTGTTCAGCAGATCACTCAGCTGATCATTGCTCGAATATTCGATGATCAACTTGCCCGCTCCTTTTTTGCCGCTCTTGATTTCTACCCGCGTCCCTAGTTGCTCACTGACCTCTTCTTGGATGCGCAGCGTATCTCGATCCTCTGCAGGCTTCCTCGTGGCTGATGAGTTTGTCGGTGATTCTGCTTGACGTTGCACCAAGCGCTCCGCTTCGCGGACGGAGAGTTTTTCCATCACTATCTTGTTGGCAAGCAATATCTGTTGTGCCGGCTCAAGCGTTAGCAATGCGCGTGCATGGCCCATGTCTAATAAGCTTCCCATGAGCATCTCTTGCACGTCCGCTGGCAGTTTCAGCAATCGCAACAGGTTACTTGCAGCACTACGTGAGCGGCCCACCGCTTCTGCAGCGGCTTGATGTGTCATCTGGAATTCGTCTATGAGGCGTTGGATGCCGATAGCCTCTTCCAATGGATTCAGATCTTCGCGTTGGATATTCTCGATCAACGCCATCGCTAGGGCAGCGTTATCGGGCACCTTGCGTACCAGTACAGGAACTTGTTTTAGCTCTGCCAGTTGAGCAGCGCGCCAGCGGCGCTCGCCAGCGATGATCTCGTAACCTCCATTTGGTAGTTCGCGCGCCAAGATCGGCTGGATGATGCCTTGCACTCTGATGGAAGCAGCGAGTTCGTTCAATGAAGCTTCATCCATCTGACTACGTGGCTGATATTTACCCGGTCTCAACTCTTCCACCTTCAGTTCGCGCAGGGTGTCATTCGACTTTGTCGAGCCACTCCCAGCCAACAACGCATCCAATCCGCGCCCCAATCCCTTGTTCGGTTTGACCATGTTCATCTTTCCTTTTTCAATTCGTTGCCGTGGCGTTGTTCAATAGCTCGCCTGCCAAAGCGAGATATGCCTGCGTTCCCTTTGATTGCGCATCGTGATACAGCACAGGGACACCATAACTGGGCGCCTCGGCCAAGCGTACGTTACGCGGGATCACTGTGCGATACACCTTGTCGCCAAAGTGCTGTTGCAACTGATCCGAAACCTGTTGCGCTAGGGAGTTGCGAGGGTCGAACATAGTGCGCAACAGACCTTCGATCTCCAGTTCTGGATTCAGACTCTCGCGTACTTTGCGGATAGTATTGACCAAGTCACTCAACCCTTCCAAGGCGTAGTATTCACATTGCATCGGGATCATCACCGAACGCGCTGCGCATAGGCCGTTCAGTGTGAGCAGGTTCAGCGCTGGTGGGCAATCGATGAGCACGTAGTCATATTCGTGGGCGACCGCCTGCAATTCCAGCTTGAGGCGCATCTCGCGTCCTTCCATACCAACCAATTCGATCTCAGCGCCGGCCAGGTCGCGATTGGCTGGAAGCACGTCGTATTTACCCTTGTCTGACGTGATGCGCGCTTGGGCAATGGTCGCCTCGCCGATCAACACGTCATACACAGACAATTCCAGATCACCCTTGTTGATACCGCTACCCATGGTGGCATTGCCTTGTGGGTCTAGGTCCACTAATAGCACTCGTTTTTTCACGGCACCCAAGCTGGCTGCTAGATTGACGGTGGTCGTAGTTTTACCTACGCCGCCTTTTTGGTTAGTTATAGCCATTATCTTCGTCATGCAATCTGCTCCCTAGACACCTTTGCGATCACCAAGCTACGCGCCGCTTCAATTCCCGGCACTTTCAATGAAACGATATTTTCGATCTCGAAACCTTTTGTGATTCCCGCCAGCTCCGGTTCGGGCTGGCCCTTCATTGCAGCCCACCGCCCATTGGGCGCGATCAAGTGTCTGCTCACAGCCAGAAAATCTCCGAGTTCAGCAAAGGCCCGCGAGATGATGCCGTCGAATCTGTAATTAGGATGCCACTCTTCCACTCGACCAGAGTGGACGCTCACATTCTTCAAGCCAAGCTCAATTACAGCCTGTTGTACGAAACCTGTCTTCTTGGTATTGCTATCCAGCAGCGTGAATTGCCAATCGGGTTTCACGATCGCCAAGACCAATCCGGGCATACCCCCACCAGAACCCACATCCAACCAACGTCCTGACCAGAGATGTGGCACGACCGCAAGACTATCGAGTAAGTGGTGACTCACCATCTCGCTCTTGTCACGAATCGCCGTCAGGTTGTAGACCTTGTTCCATTTGAACAACAGTTCGACATACGCCAGTAACTGGGTTTGCGTGTGTTCGTCCAGCGCCAGTCCCAGCTCGGCAGCCCCCGACCGCAAGATATCAGCGTCGCTCATGCGCACTTCTTCTCGGCTTGAGCGCTCTTGAACCCGCGCTTCAGATGTACCAACAACAACGAGATCGTAGCGGGCGTGATGCCCGAGATACGGCCCGCCTGACCCACTGTCTGTGGCTTGTGTTGGTTGAGTTTTTGCTGCGCCTCGATGGAAAGTCCGCGTACACCACGATAGTCAAAATCGGCGGGTAGTTCGAGATTCTCAAAATGTTCTTGTTGTTCGATCTCACCCTGTTG
>JAVBYP010000254.1 GCA_030823965.1 Sideroxydans sp. | reverse complement strand
AAAGGCGCTTATGCGGTCGTGGCGATGATCTCCGGTTACGGCTTGATCGCCTTCCGCGATCCTCACGGTATCCGGCCATTGGTGGTTGGTAGCAACCAAACGGATTCGGGCGTCGAGTATCTGGTCGCTTCGGAATCGGTCGCGCTGGATACGCTGGGCTTCAAGTTCCTGCGCGATATCGCACCGGGCGAGGCAGTGTTCATCGACCTCAATGCGAATTTCCATAGCCAACAATGCGCAGACAAGCCGCAACTCAATCCGTGCATCTTCGAATACGTCTATTTCGCACGTCCTGATTCAGTGATGGATGGTATCTCGGTGTATGCGACACGTTTGTACATGGGCGAGTATCTGGCTGAAAAGCTCAAGCGCGAATGGAAGGATCACGGTATCGATGTGGTCATTCCCATCCCGGATTCCAGCCGTCCGAGCGCCTTGCAATTGGCTAACCACTTGGGCATCCCGTTCCGCGAAGGCTTCGTGAAGAATCGCTACATCGGCCGCACCTTCATCATGCCGGGGCAAGCGATGCGCAAGAAATCAGTGCGCCAGAAACTCAATGCCATCAGCGTCGAATTCAAAGACAAGAACGTGTTGTTGGTGGATGACTCCATCGTGCGCGGTACGACCAGTCGCGAGATCGTGCAGATGGCGCGTGATGCGGGTGCGCGCAAAGTGTTCTTCGCTTCTGCTGCGCCTCCTGTGAAGTATCCAAACGTGTACGGCATCGACATGCCATCGCGGCGTGAACTGATCGCCACGGGGCGCACGGATGAACAGATCTGCCACGAGATCGGTGCAGACCGTTTGATCTATCAAGATTTGGATGATCTGAAAGCGGCCGTCATCAAAGCCAATCCAACGTTGAAGGTGTTCGACACCTCTTGTTTCGACGGCACTTACATCACGGGCGACATCACACCTGAGTATTTGAATGAGGTGGAGGCTGCTCGTCACGGCAGTGCCAAGGAAGTCGAGCCGGAAGAAGATCAGTTGGAACTTGATCTGGCGATGGCAGCCTCGTCCATGTAAGTTGACCGTTCGTGGCGGAGAGTGCTACTTTTCGTCTGCGCCGATTTGAGGAACAGCTTGCGGGCGCATTACAAATACAGCTAAAGCGGGAGAACCCGGTTTAGCGCTAAGCTTTCCGGGTTTTTCGTTTTTAGGAGTGACCATGTCGGAAGAAAATTACCAATTAGAGACGCTGGCGGTGCGTGCAGGTATCGAGCGTAGCCAGTTCCATGAACACAGCGAGGCGCTGTACTTGACCTCCAGCTTCGTGTTCGACACCGCTGAGCAAGCGGCGAAGCGCTTCATCGGCGAAGAGCCGGGCAACATCTACGCGCGTTTCACCAATCCCACGGTCACCATGTTCGAGCAACGCCTTGCTGCACTGGAAGGCGCTGAACAATGTGTGGCGACCGCATCGGGGATGTCCGCCATTCTTGCGACCTGCATGGCGCATCTGAAGGCGGGAGACCATATCGTCGCGTCGCAGAGTCTGTTCGGGGCGACCACCAATACCTTCAACAACTACTTCAAAAAATTCGGAGTAGAAACGAGCTACGTCTCGGCGACCGATGTGGCCGAGTGGAAAGCCGCAGTGCGTCCTAACACCAAGCTGTTCTTCTTGGAGACGCCCTCCAATCCGCTCACCGAGATATCTGATATCTCTGCTATCGCTGCGGTAGCGAAAGGTTGTGGCGCATTGCTGGCCGTGGATAACTGCTTCTGTACGCCCATCTTGCAACGTCCGTTGGAGTTGGGAGCCGACATCGTCATCCACTCCGCCACCAAGTACATCGACGGCCAAGGCCGCGTGCTGGGAGGTGCAGTGCTGGGTAGCAAGAAAATGATGGAGCCCGTGTATGGGTTCTTGCGTACCACAGGACCGACCATGAGCGCGTTCAACGCATGGGTGTTCTTGAAAGGTCTGGAGACACTCAAGCTGCGCATGGATGCGCATAGCGCCAATGCATTACAACTGGCGCAATGGTTGGAGAAGCAACCGAATGTGGCACGCGTGTTCTATCCAGGTCTGCCATCGCATCCGCAACATGCATTGGCGATGAAGCAACAGAAGACGGGCGGTGGCATCGTAGCGTTCGAAGTGAAGGGCGGTAAGGCTGCGGCGTGGAAGGTGATCGATAACACCAAGATGCTGTCCATCACGGCGAACTTGGGCGACACCAAGACCACCATCACGCATCCGGCGACCACCACTCACGCACGCATCACGCCAGAGGCACGTGCGGCAGCAGGAATCAGCGAAGGCTTGATCCGCATCGCGGTCGGACTGGAAGCCGTCATCGACATCCAGAACGACCTCGCGCGCGGACTTTGATGGATACCCTTGCAGCACAAGTCGGTGAAGCGCTGAAAGCACACGGCATGATGCTGGCGACGGCGGAGTCATGCACCGGCGGCGGGGTGGCGCAGGCCGTGACCGACATCGCGGGGAGTTCTGAGTGGTTCGAGCGCGGTTTCGTCACCTACACCAATCAGGCAAAGGTCGAGATGTTGGGTGTGCGTCAAAGTACGCTTGATGCTTATGGAGCTGTATCGGAGATGACTGTGCGTGAGATGGCGGCTGGAGCGATCTCACATAGCCATGCGCACATCGCTTTGGCGGTGAGCGGCATCGCTGGGCCGAGCGGCGGTACGCCTGACAAGCCTGTTGGTACGGTATGGTTCGCTTGGGCTTTCCGTCACGGTGACGTGCAAGTTAGTCGCTTTCAACTGGTGGGAGATCGTGCCGCAGTGCGTGCCCAGTCGATCGAGATCGCCCTGATGGGCGTGTTGGATAGTCTGAAAAACCTCTCAAAAACCACCTAAATAAAAAAAGAACGAACGTTCTGTACAACTCGAAAAGGGTGTGCCACAATCCGCCCATCGATTTTCAAGGAGACAAAAATGGATGACAACAAAAGCAAGGCACTGGCAGCAGCATTGAGTCAGATCGAGAAGCAATTCGGCAAAGGTTCCATCATGCGCTTGGCCGAGGGTGAGGCGATCAAAGACGTGGAAGTGGTATCTACGGGTTCGTTGGGATTGGACATCGCGCTAGGTGTGGGCGGTCTGCCCCGTGGTCGTGTGATCGAGATCTATGGTCCTGAATCTTCAGGCAAAACGACGCTCACCCTGCAAGTCATCGCTGAGATGCAAAAGTTGGGCGGCACAGCGGCTTTCATCGATGCGGAACATGCACTTGACCCACAGTACGCACAAAAGCTCGGTGTAAGAGTCGAAGACTTGCTCATCTCACAACCTGACAACGGTGAACAGGCGCTTGAGATCGTGGATATGTTGGTGCGCTCAGGTTCGGTGGATATCGTGGTGGTGGACTCTGTCGCGGCGTTGACGCCCAAAGCTGAGATCGAAGGCGAGATGGGTGATTCGCAGATGGGCTTGCATGCCCGTTTGATGTCGCAGGCCTTGCGCAAACTAACTGCCAACATCAATCGTTCCAATACCATGGTCATCTTCATCAATCAGATCCGTATGAAGATCGGCGTGATGTTCGGTAACCCAG
>JAVBYP010000077.1 GCA_030823965.1 Sideroxydans sp. | reverse complement strand
CATCATCAACGCCGCCTTATGCGCCAAGGCTTGAGGTGGCAGACTGGATAGCTGAGTGCTCATGACATTGATGACAGGCTGATCTAGATCGATCTGCGGGATAGCGATGCGATCCAGCACGTCATGCAAAGTGACGATACCCAGCGGCCTGCCGTCATCATCCGCCGCGACCATGGAGCCGATGCGCTGCTCTTTCATGATGTTCAGCACCTGCCTGACAGTGGTATCAGGCGAACATGTGATCGGCGCGCGACGAATGATCGCCGACAAGGGGCTTGCCAACGATTGTTGTTCAACACTCGATTGGCTGTATTGCGCTTGGATGACCTGCTTGGAATGTTCGAGCAGGTTGGCGATGCGGCGCGTGCAGAAGTCGCGGAAGGCGGCGCTCATCCCGATCAGTTCGCTGAACGCTGCGGCTGGCAGTTCATAACAGAAGACGTCTGTCCCGGCGCGATAGGTGCTGGCCACCGAACGATTGGCAAGCAGCGCGCCTAGCGGGAAACACTCCCCCTCCATCAGCTCCAACCAAGTGTCGGCATCGGATGCCTTGGCGACGTTCTGTTCACCATGCACCACACCTTGTTTGATGACGAACAATCGGTCGACCACGCCTTGGTCCGGCGAGACGATGATCTCGCCTTCAGCGTAATACCCCAGCTGCATGCGCTCGAGCATCCACAACACATGGCCTAACTCCATGCGGTCGAACGGTGCGTGTTTGGTGATGAAGGAAAGTTCTGAAGGATGGATCGCGCTCAAGGTGATTCCCCTAAATTATCAATTTCGGACACTTCTATAAATCCAAACTTCGTCGCAATACTGCGTTGTTCTCGAAAAAATACTCCTTACATATTTCAATATATGCCGCGTCGCATTTTTTCGGTCACGCCTTGTCTTGCTTAGAATTTTGAATTTCCAGAAGCGTCCTTGCCATAGTTTATTATAGGCACACCATCTTTCGGCAAACTGACATGACTTTCACCAATCCATCCCCCGAGCAGATCCGCGCGCTATTGACCCAAGTGCATACCGTGGCCGTGGTCGGCCTGTCACCCCAGCCTGCGCGCCCAAGTTTCAACGTCGCAAAAGCATTGCAGGGGTTCGGCTACCGCATCATCCCGGTCCGCCCAATGGTGGATGAAGTGCTTGGCGAAAAGGCCTATCCCGACCTAGAGAGCCTACCCGAATTGCCGGACATCGTGGATGTGTTCCGCGCTTCTGAACACGTACCCGAGATCGTCGATAGCTGCATCAAGCTCGGCATCAAGAATCTATGGCTACAGGATGGGGTGATCCACGAAGAAGCCGCTCTACGCGCACAACAAGCAGGCATCACCGTGATCATGGACAGATGCATGTATCGTGACCACGCCCAGTTGGTAGGATGAACACCGTATAATCTCGGCACTCAACTGAACAACAAAGATCATGGCACTTAAATTCACCAAGATGCACGGCGCTGGTAACGATTTCGTCGTGATAGATGGCGTGCGCCAACAGGTCGCCCTGTCGCCAGAGAACATCCGCTTCATCGCCGACCGCAACTTCGGTGTCGGTTGCGACCAACTGTTATTGGTGGAAAAGGCGCAACACAAAGATGCTGATTTCCGTTATCGCATCTTCAATGCGGATGGTGGCGAAGTAGAACAGTGCGGCAACGGCGCGCGTTGTTTCGTACGTTTCGTACACGACCAAAAACTGACCCACAAACGCGAGATCATCGTGGAGACCAAGAGCGGCCTCATCTCGCCACGCCTTGAAGATGATGGCCGCGTGACGGTGAACATGGGCGCACCCATCTTCGAACCCGCGCGCATCCCTTTCGTGAGCGACAGCCGTGAGGTGGCGCAGCCTTTGCAGGTCGGCGACACCACAGTACAGATCACGGCCGTATCGATGGGCAACCCGCATGCCGTGCAAGTGGTAGCCGATGTGGAGACTGCACCTGTGGCGGCGCTTGGCCCGCTCATCGAACATCACCCGCGTTTCCCAAAACGCGTGAACGCGGGCTTCATGCAGGTGTTGGATAGAGACCACATCCGACTGCGCGTGTACGAACGCGGTGCTGGCGAGACCTTGTCATGCGGTACGGGCGCCTGTGCCGCCGTCGTCGCAGGCATCCAACGCGGACTATTGGATACCACCGTCCACGTCGCCACACGTGGCGGTACACTCAGCATCACTTGGCAGGGTGAAGGCTCACCCGTATCGATGACCGGCCCAGCCATCAGCGTGTTCGATGGCGAGATCAATCTCTAAAGGAAGTGGACACATGAAGTCAGACGACGTCGCAAAATATCTGCAAGAGAACCCGCAGTTCTTCGAAGAACACGCTCAGCTCCTCTCCGAGATCACCCTGCCCCACCCTCATGGCGGCCGCACGGTATCGTTATCCGAACGCCAGCTGCTCACTTTGCGCGAACGAGTGAAAGAGTTGGAGAAGAAGCTGCACGAACTACTCGAATACGCGAAAGAGAACGATGCCTTGCAACTCAAGGTGCACCAGTTCAACTGCGCCTTGTTCGGCCCGCATGACCGCAACACCTTGCAAAATCTCATCGTGAACAATCTGCGCGACATCTTTGCCGTACCGCATGCCGCATTGCATCTATGGAAGGACGAGCCGCCCAGTGCCGAAGTACTGGCTTTCGCCGACCAACATCAACAACCCGTCTGCACCCACCATGCCGCGCAAGACACCTTGGCCTGGTTCTGCGAGTCGGGAGAACATCTGCGTTCTTTCGCCTATCTACCACTACGCGCGAATGGACAGACCATCGGCATGCTCATCCTCGCCAGCGAGGACAAGGAACGTTTCTATCCTGAGATGGGTACGATGTTCCTGCAACGCATCGCTGAGACGCTCGGCAGTGCTTTCCGCTTACACGTCTGATGGCGGCCCGCAAAATCCAAATTTCGTCGCAATACTGCGTTGCTCATAAAAAATTACTCCTCACATATTTCAATATGCTGCGTCGCAATTTTTCATTCGCGCCTTGTCTTGCTTAGACCTTTGAATTTTTCGAGCCACCACAATGCTTGATAATCCTGCGCCCGTTCCTGCCACGCTTGAAGGCTATCTCGCCTACCTAAACAACGAGCGCAACTACTCCCCGCTGACCGCCGAGAACTATGCGCGCGACATCCGCCGTTTGTTCGCACTTGCGGGTGCGACACCACTGCCAGACCTCAAGAGCCACCACATCCGTCGTTACATCGCCCAACTGCATGGCGGTGGATTGGGCGGGCGGTCGCTGGCGCGTGTACTGTCTTCTTGGCGCGGCTTCTATACTTATCTGATGCGCGACCACGGCTGCAAGAGCAACCCCTGCGTCGGTTTGCGTCCACCTAAAGCGCCCAAGACTTTGCCGCATGCGCTGTCTCCCGATGAGGCATCGAAACTGATGGAGATGCCAGTGGAAAATCCTATCGACTCGCGCGACAAAGCGATGTTCGAGCTACTCTACTCTTCGGGATTGCGGCTTGCCGAGTTGGTGGGCCTAGACCCGATCGACATGGACTTCGCCGATGCATCGGTACGTGTGACGGGTAAAGGCAATAAGACACG